>JBFGYN010000018.1:0-17331 GCA_041587415.1 Candidatus Competibacterales bacterium
GACCTCGATGCCATCTCGCGGGGTGAACGGGAGTGGGTGCCGGTGTTGGATTCTTTCTGGGGACCTTTCCGCAAACAAGTGGACGAGAAGAGCCAGGTCTCGCGCCGAGAGGCAACCCAGGCGCGCGTGCTCGGTGTCGAACCAAAGACCGGCAAAGAAGTGTCCGTTCGCATGGGCCGATACGGGCCGTTTGCCCAGATCGGCACTGGCGAGGATGAGGACAAGCCGAAATTTGCGCGCTTGCTTCCCGAGCAGCGTATCGACAGCATTACCCTGGATGAAGCGCTGGCACTGTTCCAATTGCCGCGGGAGCTTGGTGAGACGCCCGACGGGGAGAAAGTCGTCGCCAACGTTGGCCGTTTTGGGCCGTACGTCCGCTACGGTGACAAGTTTGTTTCCATCACGGACGGCGATCCCTACACGATTACGCGCGATCAGGCACTCAAGCTCATCGAGGAAAAGCGCCAGGCCGATGCAACCCGGGTCATCCAGGACTTCCGCGGCAGTGGAATTCAAATATTGCGCGGCCGGTATGGACCGTATATTACGAATGGCCAGAAAAACGCGCGCATGCCCAAGGGCCGTGAGCCGGAGAGCTTGACGGTGGAGGAGTGCGAAAAGCTCATCGCGGAGGCGCCGGAGAAGAAGTCTCGACGACGGACCGGTGGACGCAAGAAATAGCGGGCGATACACCCGTCTAGCCAGAAGTGACGTTCGCGAGCGTTGGTTCGAAGGAACGCCCGCTCCTAACCTGCGAGGATTACTGAGTAGAATTGATCTGAATAGCCCTTGATTCCAAACGCGTTAGCCGCCATTACTTGCGTGCGGGCCCGCTCGCAGCACCAAAACCTCTATCGAGACAGATTATGAGCAAGTCGTTCGTCGCCGTCCTAATGGGCTCCGATTCCGATTTTCCCGTCATGGAGAGCACGCTGGAGGTGCTCGGTAAGCTCGAGATTCCATGGGAAGTCAAGATCACCTCGGCGCACCGCACGCCGGAGGCGACCCACGCCTACGTGCGAGATGCGGAACAGCGGGGTTGTGCGGTGTTCGTGGCGGCCGCCGGCCTCGCAGCACATCTCGCCGGAACGGTCGCGGCGTTGACCGTAAAGCCGGTCATCGGCGTGCCCCTGGACGCGGGAAGTTTGAAGGGCATGGACTCCCTGTTGTCGACGGTACAGATGCCTGGGGGTATTCCCGTAGGGTGTGTGGCCATCGGCAAGGCGGGAGCCAAGAATGCCGCCTATCTCGCCGCCCAGATCATCGCACTAGGCGATGCGGACCTGGAGCAGCGATTGCGGTCCGAGCGGGTGCGAAACGCCGAAGCGGTCCAGGCGAAAGACGCCGAAATACAGAGTCGCATCGGAAGCTGACGGGAAGCCACTCGAGGCGAGCGACCGCGTGTCAACACCCATGCCGGTGACGCCCTTTCGTTTGCGTCAGGCCGCTCGGGTGGTTCGCTTGGGCGGTGTTATCGCCTATCCCACCGAGGCGGTCTACGGGCTAGGCTGTGATCCCCTCGGTGCATTTGCCGTGGAGCGTCTGCTGCGCTTGAAAGGACGATCGTTCGACAAGGGTCTCATTCTGATCAGCGACCGGCTAGAGCGGTTGAGGCCGTTCTTGGCGCCCGTACCGGACGAGCTCGAAAGAATCGCCCGCTCCACGTGGCCTGGACCCGTGACCTGGTTGTGGCCCGCGAATCCGGACTGCCCGTGGTGGTTGACCGGCGGCAGGCACTCCATCGCGGTTCGTGTCACGGCGCACGCCCTGGCCGCCGCGCTGTGTGCACTTTGCGAAGCGCCACTGGTGTCCACCAGCGCAAACATCACTGGCGTCGCCCCCGCTCGGAGTCCGCTACAAGTGCGCAGGCGTCTCCGAGAGCTGCCTGATTTTGTACTGGCCGGGGCGCTTGGCGGATCCAGGAGGCCAACGGCGATTCGTGATTTGCTAAGCGGCAGGGTCGTGCGCCCGGCATGACGAAAGATGGGTGATGGCAGGTTGGAATCGGTCAACTTGAGCGCTGTCGCCGCATACCTTGGCGATCTTCAGAATCGAATCTGTGCAACGATCCAGGCGGAGGACGGACGTTCCGAGTTTCGAGAGGACAGGTGGGCTCGCGACGGTGGTGGCGGCGGGCGCAGCCGCGTGCTGAGCGACGGTTGCGTATTCGAACGTGCGGGGATCAACTTCTCTCACGTGTTTGGTGATGCGTTGCCGCCTGCGGCCACCGCCAGGCGCCCGGAATTGGCGGGCCGCAGCTTTCAAGCCGTCGGCGTCTCCTTGGTTATCCACCCCCTCAACCCGTACGTCCCGACCAGCCATGCGAACATTCGCTTCTTTGTCGCCGAAAAGGATGCGGTGGAACCGGTCTGGTGGTTTGGGGGTGGTTTCGACCTGACCCCCTACTATGGCTTCGAAGAGGATTGCCGGCACTGGCATCGCACCGCGCACAGCGCGTGCGAGCCCTTCGGCCAAGACGTCTATCCCAGGTTCAAGCAATGGTGTGACGAGTACTTCGTCATTCGCCATCGAAACGAACCGCGCGGTATTGGGGGCTTGTTTTTCGATGACCTGAACGAGTGGGGATTCGAGCAGAGCTTTGCCTTCGCGCGCCGAGTTGGTGATGCGTTCCTGGATGCCTATCTGCCCATTGTCCGACGTCGCCGTGAAATGCTCTTCGGTGAGCGCGAGCGGGAATTTCAGCTCTACCGACGTGGCCGTTACGTGGAGTTCAATCTGGTCTACGATCGGGGCACCCTATTCGGGCTTCAATCTGGTGGGCGGGCCGAATCCATCCTCATGTCGCTGCCCCCTGTGGTGCACTGGAAATACAATTGGGCGCCGGAACCCGACACTCCCGAAGATCGGCTCTACCAAGTTTTTCTGAAACCGACCGATTGGCTGGCGAATCAATTAAAATGACCGGCCGAAATCCGCGCACGGTTTTGTAGTCCAAGAGGCATGCGCTCGATCCCTGCATCACTCGTGAGGACGCTCATTCCGTACCTGCTGATCGCTTGGTTGGCAGCGTGTGCGGCTCCGCCGGGGCCGACCATCGGCCACGATCCGGGAGCGAATGCCTGCGAGGAACGATTCGCCGCTCTGGACAGGGCTGTCAGTAACGCGCGAGTTGGCTGGTCCCAGGCCCACGCCGTCCCGGGTTATCCGTACCTGCGAGTCAGTCGTTTCCTCGCGTCCTACGGCAATTCGGAGCCGGCCGGCGCCCAGTGGGAGTCCTGGGTCGATGCGCTACGGGATTTGGACCGCCGCGGCAGGCGTCTCGAATTGGCTCGCCTCGATCTGGCTGCGAGAGGGCGGCTGGGAATTGGCGACCCGGATGCCGCCGTGTCGGAGCTCGATTCCTGTGCTCGAACACTGCGGCGACGCGATCTGGCGTCAAGCTCCGGTCGGCGCGCACTGCTTGCCGCGGCCCGGGTTCCTGACGACTACAGTTTCGTGCACCGCGTATTGGGGTTCTATCCCCTCACCTTCATTCCGGTTGCTGAAGCGATTCGGCGCTACCACAACGACATCCAGCGCAGCTTCGAGCTTCCCGCAGGCGCCATTCCGGTTCGCGGTAAGCTGATCCGCTTCGGACCCATTCGCCGTTCTGCCTGGACATTGCCTCGGCCTTCGCCGGTTGATGCTCTGGGCGTCCCGCGACCGGACGAGAACGGGCTCGAAGCATTGTACCTGGCCCATGCTCCGGTCTTTGAAATCGACCAGTCTGGCGATTACGATCGGCCCGGCCGGCCCTATTGGAAAGCCCCGAACACTCCGGACGTGGATGTCCGGAGTTCAACAGTTTATCGCTTCCCGAGTTGGACCCGCTGGTATGGCCGGGCACTGCTCCAGTTGAACTACGTGGTCTGGTTTCGTGAGAGACCGCCGCGCGGTCGCCTCGATATTCTGGCGGGCCGTCTGGACGGTGTGGTTTGGCGGGTCACCCTCGACCCGTCCGGTCAGCCCCTCGTGTACGACGCCGTGCATGCCTGTGGCTGCTATCACATGTTTTTCCCAAGTCCAACCGTCTCGGTACGCCGTCCGGACCGGCCAGAGCCTGAACCGCCATTGATACCACAGGTGGCGCCCACCTGGCGCCCCGGGCACCGGGTGGTCGTTCGTTTATCGAGCGGGGCTCACCATGTGCAACGAATCCAGCTTACTTCAGACCCGACCTGGTCCGCCTACGAGCTGGCGCCGTATGAGGATCTGTACCGCACCCTCGGACCGAACGGACGTCCAATAGGACTTTTTTCGCCGAATGGCTTGATTTCCGGAACCGAGCGTCCCGAACGCTTCCTGTTGTGGCCAATGGGCGTGCGGTCCGCTGGGGCAATGCGGGGCGTTGGACGTCATGCCATCGCGTTCGTGGGGCGCCGGCACTTCGACGACCCGAACCTACTGGAGAGGTATTTCGACTCCAGGGCATCTCGAGCCGAGTGATTCCAAACTTGGGCGGCCGGGTCGGCGGCAGGGAGCACCGCCTGTTCGGGGCGCCGGACAATGGTGGTTTGTGATGCATGCTAGGCGGTAAACTGGTTGTCATGTATGAAAAAAGTGCACGGGAATGAGTCGCGTCAGGGTCGTCGTACTGGTTGCCATCGTGCTGGGCGCTGGCGCCGCGCTGTTCTGGTGGTTTGGCGGCGAACGTGACGATTCGTTTCAGACTTTGATCAATAGCCTGCCGGACACTGCTGCGGGCATCGTGTCCGAGGCGCTCGACCTGGTGGGATACGGTCAGGCGCATCGGCGGGGCCGGCAAGGTGACTCCAAGCCCTCGGCCGTGCCCGAGCCGGAGATTGTCGTAACCGAGCCGGTGGATGCGCTGGCCGAGCAATCCGACACGATACCCGGATCCCCGGCGCTGCAATTGAAGCTGGAGTCCCGCGTCGCGTTCGTTTCCGTACCGAAGGTGAGCGCCACCTTGGTGAGCGACTCGCGCCGCCTGGTCGTCTATTTCCCGCTCGATCGTTTCGATCTGACTGCCCCGTCCCGTACCGCCCTCGAAGCGCTGGCCGAATCACTGGGCGCCGCCGAACGACTCTTCACGCTGCGCGTCGACGGTCACTGCGACGACACCGGGAACGAGGAATACAACGAGTGGTTGTCTCTTCGTCGAGCGGAGGTGGTGCGCGATTTCCTCGCGGAGCGGGGTATCGTTGCGCAATCCACCGTCACCACGGGCTATGGAGAGCGAATCCCAGCCGTTCCAGGACGCGATTCACAGTCGCGGGCGCGAAACCGCCGCGCAGAGATCTCAATCGAGTGGGTCGAGCGCCGGGAGGCGGTGGCGCCGACGCCGCTCTTGGAGCCTGCACGGTGAGGGCTGGGCCTGGCGCGACGGCGATGTTCGTCGGCGTGTTCGCAGTGCTTTGGGGCTGCGACCCGAATCGGGAAGAAAATGCCGTGGCCGACGCCGCCGGCGAACCGTCTCCAGCCGCACCATCCGCCGCCACGCCGGTCGCGCTGACTCTCGCCGACATCCGAGCGCGCGGTGAAATCGTGGTGCTGTCCCGCAATGCCCCGACCACATGGTACGAGGAACGGGACGAGGTCGCCGGCCCGGAGTTCGAACTGATTTCGTCCTTTGCGGGCTTTCTTGGCGTTGGCGCCCGGATCGAATCATTGCAGGGAATCGCGCAAATTCTGGACGCCGTTCGTGCCAATGAAGGTGATCTCGCGGCAGCCGGCCTGACCCGAACGGATACTCGGGAACAGCAGTACATATTCGGCCCTGATTACCAAACCATCCAGCAGCAGGTCGTATGCCGGCGCGGCGGGGCGGCGCCGCAGGAGCCGAAGGACCTGATTGGGTTGAACGTGGCGGTGATCGCCGCCAGCAGTTATGTGGAGACACTCGAACGCTGGCAGGCGGAGCTACCCGATCTGCAATGGGTCGAGGTGGCCGAGGCGGGGACGGAGCAACTCCTCGAGGCGGTTTGGTTGAGGGAGTATGACTGTGCTCTGGCCGACTCGAACATCGTCGCCGTGAACCGGCGTTATCTTCCCGAGCTGAACGTTGCGTTTCCGGCATCGGACGAGGAATCGCTCGCGTGGGTCGTTGCTCCGGAGTCAGCTGCTCTATTGCCGGCGCTCGACGAATGGTTCATCGAAGCGGGTAATTCCGGGTTGCTGGCCGAGATCCAGGAGCGCTACTACGGCCATCTCCCGCAATTCGACTACGTGGACGTGAACGTGTTTCGGCGCCGCATCGACGAACGATTGCCGGAGCTGATGCAACATTTCGAGTCTGCCGCCGAGACCGCGGGACTCGACTGGACAATTCTTGCCGCAATGGCTTATCAGGAATCGCACTGGGATCCGCTGGCGCGCAGTCCGGCAAACGCGCGCGGCATCATGATGTTGACGAGGTCGGCTGCCGCGGAAGTCGGCGTCAAGGACCGTCACGATCCCGAGCAAAGTATCCATGGCGGTGCCGAATACCTGCGCCGAATCCTGGATCGAATACCAGAATCGGTGACCGGCGACGAGCGTTTGTGGTTTGCTCTGGTTGCCTACAACGTCGGATACGGTCATCTGCTCGATGCGCGTGCACTCGCCGAGCGCCTGAAGCGGGATCCAGATCGCTGGACGGACATCAAGGACACGTTGCCCTTATTGAGCCGTGAGAAGTACTACAAGGACCTCAAGCACGGCTATGCGCGGGGAAGTGAACCCGTACGCTACGTCGATCGGGTACGCGACTTTCGCGACATGCTCGAGCAATTTGGCGAGCAGGTGGCGATAAAGTAATCCTATTCGATTGGCCATTCGCCTGGGCCTGGATCTCCACGCGCGCTACGAGGAAGCCCGCCGGATTCAGGGTGACGCCCCTCGATCCATGCACGGCCGGGCACTGCGTCTGGCCCGGCTACGCTCCCATGGCCCAGCGAACGCCCCCCTGCGATAATAACCGCCAATTCGTAATCACCCACGAGCAGGTGGCGCATGTCCAGCTTTGCGAAAGAGGTTAAACGTCGGATATCTGTCCCCGTCCAGGTGGGCAGCGTCACGGTGGGCGGCGACGCGCCGATAGTCGTCCAATCCATGACCAATACCGACACCGTCGATACGGTTTCCACTGCCGTGCAGGTCGCCCAACTGGCCCGCGCGGGTTCCGAGCTCGTTCGCATTACCGTCAATAGCGATGCCGCCGCCGAGTCGGTGCCCGAAATCCGTGACCGGTTGGACGCCATGGGACTGGACGTACCTCTCATCGGGGATTTCCACTTCAACGGGCACAAGCTCTTGGCAAGTCACCCGGCTTGCGCGGAGGCCCTGGCGAAGTATCGAATCAACCCCGGAAACGTTGGCCGGGGGAGCAAGAAGGACGAGCAGTTTGCGACCATCATCGAGCAGGCATGCCGCTATGAGAAGCCCGTACGCATTGGTGTGAATTGGGGCAGTCTCGATCAGGCGTTGCTGGTGGAGCTGATGGACGAAAACGCGGCACGGCGCGAGCCCAAAGATTCGGCCGAGGTGACGCGCGATGCCATGATTTCGTCAGCGTTGGCGAGCGCCGAGCGGGCGGAATCCCTGGGATTGCCCCACGACCGGATCATCATCTCAGTGAAGATGAGCGGGGTACAGGATTTAATCGGCGTATACCGGGCGTTGGCGACGCGCTGCGACTTCCCGCTACACCTGGGCCTTACCGAGGCTGGCATGGGGTCGAAGGGCATCGTTGCGTCCACCGCGGCGTTGTCCGTGCTTCTTCAAGAAGGCATCGGCGACACCATCAGGATCTCACTCACGCCGGAGCCGGGCGGGGATCGAACCAGGGAAGTGATCGTTGCCCAGGAAATTCTGCAGTGCATAGGGTTGCGGTCTTTTACGCCCATGGTGATTGCCTGCCCCGGTTGCGGCCGAACGACGAGCGATTATTTTCAGCGCCTCGCAAGCCAGATCCAGGACTACCTGCGCGAGAACATGCCCACTTGGCGAAGCCAATTTCCGGGCGTCGAGGAGATGACTGTAGCGGTCATGGGGTGCGTAGTGAACGGCCCGGGCGAGAGCAAGCACGCGAACATCGGGATCAGCCTGCCCGGAACCGGCGAGCGCCCGGTCGCGCCTGTGTACGTGGACGGGGAAAAGACGGTCACACTCAAAGGTGAGCGAATCGCCGAGGAATTTCAGACCATCGTCGCGGATTACGTGGAACGCACCTACCGATCCGAACCCAAGACCGCGTCAGTGGAAACTACCGTACCGCAATGATGCCCACGCACCGATTCAGCGGTTCCGCAACGCCGTCCTGGGTTGGCTCGGGCAGACCTGTCTCGCCTAAACCCAGCACCTCGATCCGGTCCCGCGGTACCCCGGCGTCCACCAGCCATTGTGTGACCCGGCCTGCACGCCGCTCGGACAATTGCAGGTTGTAGTCCGAACTGCCTCGTCTGTCGGAGAATCCAACGACCTTGAGCTTTCCCGGCTCGTTCGAGTGAAACCACTCTGCCGCTTCACGTGCCTTGCGCAGCCCGCCCGGCGTCAGGTTCCAGCTGTCGTGAAGAAAATGGATTTCCTGAAGTTTCTCGGATTCGGGCAGGGGTTCGATCGCGGCGGGGGGCGCCTCCTCCGTAACACGATTGATCTGCGCGATGGCTTGCGTATTCTCAGCGGCTTCTGTGCCGTCCGGAATCGCCGATTCTGCTCCGGCGAAATCCCCCGTGGCGATTTCAGGGACCCGGTCGCGCGTTTGCATGGTGGAAGGCGCCTCGCGTTTTGCTCCAGCCGGTTCGAGCACAGCGTCGATATGTCCGCGGAGCCGGTCCTCCAGGGCGCCGAGCGCCGTGGCGAGTCGGTCGTCGAAAGCGGAAGCTTCGCCCGCTGAGGCGCCGGCCTCGTTCAGCATCGATTTGACGCGTTCCACCACGTCTGCCGCGATCCGATCAACGGTGTCTGGAGCAATCGACGCGCCAGCGCTCTGCTCCGGTTTGCCGAGAATTTGGAACGTCAACGCGGCGACCAAGGCGACGATGACGGCGAGCAGGCCAATGAGTACTTGTCTATTTCCGTTCATGATCGCTCATTTCCGCTGTATCTGTGTGTTAGGCAATCCCACGCTCCGGCGGGCCGCTGGAATCAGGACATCGCATCGAGCACTTCCGTTGCCGAGGGAAATGAACGGGATCGAGGCGGCCTGCCGCACATCGGGTTTGCGGCGACATTCCGGTTGAGTGTGTGGTGAATCGACCGATCGGCTCGGGCATTGCTCCACCCCGCAGAGCTGAGAACTCGGACGGATATTAACAATATTAACAGCTTATTACCGGCATGGCCCGGTGCAAGTGGCGTCCCGTCTATACTCAGTAGGTTTACGTCCGAGGAGGGCTCGTCCGTGCCTTGATTGGTTCGAGCCGCATTGATGGCGGGTTGGCCGCCAGGAGATCAGGATTCATGAAGAGTGCAATCAGCGAGGTCTTGCAGTCGAAAGACGGACGCCTGCTCACCACCACCCCCGACGCGACCGTATCCGAGGCTGTTCGACTCATGAATGATGCCGGTTACGGCTCGGTGACGGTCCTGGACTCTGATCGGCTATTGGGAATATTTACGGAACGGGACGTGCTGGTGCGTGTGATCGATGCCGAGCTCGATCCTCGAACCACAAAAGTTGGTGACGTCATGACACCAGACCCGCTGTGTATCGGGGCCGATGCCCTTGTGGAGGACGTGATCGTACTCATCACAGAAAATCACTGCCGCCATTTGCCGGTCATCGAAAGCGGCCGTCTCGTGGGGCTGATCTCCATCGGCGACCTCATGCGCTGGGTGGTCCGGGAGCAGGACCGGCGAATCGACGCCATGCTCCGCGCAATGCGCGTCGTGTCCCACGATTGAGCCGTGCAGACTTGGGGCATGCGCCATTTCCCGCCCGGGTTAGGACCAGCCCGAATAGTGCGTGGCGTCGCACCAGAACGGCCTGGATTTCCCAATCACACCAATGCTTTATAGTCAAAGCTGCGATCTTGTGTGATGGTGCGTATTGTACCCGCTGATACTGCCGCGGCGCTCGCCGGCTCTTGGGCGCCGAGCTTGTCCTTCGCGCAAATCATGGCCAAGGCTGTGTTTTCCGTGTCCAGGTCGCTTGCAAATCGGAGCAAGCGACCGCTCGACCCGCCCCAAGATTCACTGGACCGCGGGGCATTGGGTCTTGCCGAGAACGGCGCAGGATCACCCTGCAGCTTGCGCGATCACTCGCAACCCCCGCGCAGTATCCAGGCTATAGCTCGACAATCTTCGACTTGATTCGATCCAGCAGGCCTGCCTCGGGACGGGCGCCGAATCTGGATAGAATCTCGGCGGCTGCCATGCTTCCGATGCGCGCACACGTGCCGTGCTCGAGGCCGCGCGACAATCCGAACAGAAAACCGGCTGCAAACAGATCGCCAGCGCCCGTCGTGTCCACCACCCGGGGTACCGGTTCGGCGTCGATCACGTGCAGTTCTCCGTTTGAGACGATGACTGACCCGTGTTGCGATCGGGTCAATGCCGCGATCGGGCAATCGGCTCGCACCCTTTGCAAGGCGTCGTCGAAGCGCGGAACCTCGTACAGGGACATGATCTCGAGTTCGTTCGCGAACAGCACGTCCACATGGTGCTCAACGAATGACCTGAATTCTTCCCGGTAACGATCCACGCAGAACGGATCCGAAAGACTGAGCGCCACCAGGTTGCCGGCGGCGTGCGCGGTTCGCGCGGCTTTTCGGAACGCCTCTTTGGCCAGCGGGGGGTCCCAGAGGTAGCCTTCCAGATAGGTTATGCGCGCCGCGCGAACGAGCGCCTCGTCGACGTCCTCCGGGCCCAATTCGGTGCAAGCGCCTAGATAGGTGGACATGGATCGCTGGGCGTCTGGCGTGACCAGGACCAGACAGCGCGCAGTTGCCGGCCCGGTGGACGCAGGCGTCGTGTCGAAACGGGTGCCCAGCGAGCGCAGGTCGTGGGTGAAGACCTCTCCCAATTGGTCGTCACGAACTTTTCCGACGAACGCCGTCCGAGCGCCAAGGGTCGCCGCGCCCGCAATGGTGTTGGCAGCCGATCCACCCGACATCTCCGTTGCCGGCCCCATGGCGCCGTAGAGCAATCGGGCGTGCTCGGCATCCACTAAGGTCATTGCGCCTTTGGTAATCGAATGCTGCGCTAGAAAGTCATCCGTTGCGTGGGCGATTACGTCCACGATTGCATTGCCGACCCCGAGCAGATCAATGCGATCCATGCGAAAAACCTCCTAACCCGACTCCTCCAATGCCGATTCGATCGCGCCCATCAGGTCGCGCTCCAAGTCCTCGATGATCAGTTGGCGGCCGTTCACGAAAAATGTGGGTGTCCCCGACAGCCCGAATCGTCTGGACTCGGCCTCGGATCGGACAATTTTTTCTTCGGAATCGGGCCCCTCGAAGCATTCCTCGAACGCATTCTTGTCCAGACTCAGTGCTTCGGCGAGCGCCATGGGTGATTCCCGGGTCAGCGTTTCCTGACGATCGAACGCGAGGTCGTGATAATCCCAGAATCTTCCCTGCTCGTCCGCGCACACCGCGCCGCGTGCAACGAGCCGGGAGATACCGGACCGGTTGACCGGGTAGTCCTTGTAAATGAGCTTGACCCGGCTTCCGTACTTGTCCATGACCTGCTGCATGATGTGCGACGCTCGTTTGCAATGGGGACACTGGAAGTCCGCGTATTCCACGACGATGACGGACGCGTCCGCCGCCCCTTTGAAAGGGTAGGAATCGGTTTCGATTTCGACGTACGGGGCAATCGGTGCACGGACCAGGAGTTCAAATTTTCCCCGCGATTTGATTTCCTCGACGATTTCCGTTTGCCGTGATTGCATTTGCTGTTGGGTGAGAAATTGCTTGATACGGTCGCGCACCTGTTCGAGTGGCGCCTGTATTCGGTCACGGTTGGACTCGTAGAACGCGTCGACGGCCGCATCGGTAGGCGGCTCAAATTGGAGCAACTTGGCGCGCACCTTCTCCGGGTCTGTGCTGTTCTCCTTGGCCTGCTGCTCCACAAACACTTTGAAGACAGCCTCGTCAATGATTCGCAGCACGGCTTGATAGCGCTCGCGGTCGGCCTCGAATATCGATTGCCGATCCGCCGGCGACAGCTCTTCCAGCCGATAGTCGAATCCGTCCAGGCGAAACAGCGGCGCCCCGTCAATCGCCAGCGCGTTGGTGGGCCCGGCGACGAAGGCGAGGATCGCGACCGCGAAATACCAGGGCCTTGAATGTGGGCTTGATCTCGACATGATTCTCCAGCGTCTCGGAACAGGGTTACCCAAAGGAGCGAAAGCTTACTGCATAATGCCTGTCTTGCGCTCGCTCCGTCGTGGGTAACGGACTCGCGGCCTCGCCAAATGGTCGTGGATTGTCGCGGGGAACCGGCAGTGCCCGGTTCGTGGCGACCCTTCGCCATATTCGGGCTCGGGACTTGGCACGTTGCGTGCTCATGAATCGGGCAAGGTTTTTACAGGGACAAGTAGCTACCGTCGAGAGAACGTTGATCAAAACGGAGTTCCTTTGCGGCAAACGGACGTGGGGTCGGAATCGATACGGCAACAGGTCGATTCAGCAAGAGAATTCAGAACCGTTTATCCCATAACATCGCGACGAAAATCGACAGTCTGAATCCCAGTGCCGGCACCTGGTGAGATCAGCATTGCTTGCGCGGTCGCGAGTGGCATGAATCAGGAGGGAAACTGAAATGCCCGATTCCGCTAGCGACGCGCCAAAGGCTACCAGGCCGAGGTCGGTCGACACCCCTGATACACGTTTGCGCGTTCGCGTATCCGGTGAGTACTCCGATAGCCCACCGGAATTCCGAATGTTGGTGGACGGTCGCCAAGTGGGCGGTATCTATACCGTCACTGCAAACTATCGCAAGGCCGAATGGCAGACGATCGAGCTGCGAGCCTGCTGCGGCCCGCGTGGACCAATCCGCGTCGAGATCGAATACATCAACGATGTATCGAGCGACTCGTGGAAGACGGATCGCAACCTGCTCGTGGACCGTTTGGAAGTGGACGGCTCATGCTTCCTGCCCCAGGATGCCGACTATGACCGAAATTGGCTGGAGGAAATTCGCGGCCAGCAAAGAATGGCTTGGGGAGGACGGCTGGTCTTTCATATTCGACGCGCACGGGGCGCGGGCGAGGGCTGGACAGACTACTCGGCGCGCCGAGTCGCCGACGCCCTGAGCCGCGGACCCAGCGCGCTGGTCCCAGATTGGACGACACGCCCAGCGACGAAATCCGAATCCGCCGATCCGGTCACTTCGTAAATTATCGCCCTGGTCCGCACCGCCCGTCGGCCTCCCGGTCGAGGGTGCATTCTGGTGAGTGATGCGGGCGAGGCGCGACTCACCGCCCGAGCCGTGTTCCGGCGCAGCGGAGCCGAAGGCGTTGCGCGGTCATTTCGGACCTCGTAATTCCGGCTCGGGTGGCCCGCTTGCGGCGCCGCAGTGCGCCGGCCTGCATCCAGCCGGCCGCGGCCGAAGCCCGGAAAGCCCCCCTGGCAATCGCGCAATGGCGGTGAGGCGCCGGGCCGTACCACGGGGTGCGCCTGCGACCATAACCGTGTAGCCTACCGGTGACGTTACCGCGTGGGACAGTCCGGCATGTCAGACCGCCTAAACGAGGCGCGGATCCTGATCTATAGTCACGACACGTTTGGCTTGGGTCACCTACGCCGCTGCCGTGCGATCGCTCACGCGCTGGTGGAGCAATACAAGGGATTGTCGGTGTTGATCCTTTCCGGGTCACCCATCATCGGAAGTTTTGACTTTCGAGCCCGCGTCGACTTCGTTCGCGTACCGGGTGTGATCAAACTGCATAATGGCGAGTACACATCGCTCGCGCTGCACATCGATCTCGAACAGACGCTAGCCATTCGCGGGTCGATCATCCACCACACTGCCCTCAGTTTCGCCCCTGATCTATTTCTGGTGGACAAAGAACCCCTTGGACTCAAGGGCGAAGTCCAGTCCACGCTCTCCATGCTCCAGAATCGGGGTACGACCTGTGTTCTCGGCCTTCGCGACGTCCTGGACGAGCCCAACCTGCTGCGCCGCGAGTGGGAGCGAAAAAACGTCCTGCCGGCATTGGATCGGCTCTACCACGAGATCTGGGTGTATGGGCTTCCGCAAATGGCGGACCCCTTGGCCGGGCTGGACGTTCCGGCGGCGGTCAGAGACAAGATCATCTACACCGGGTATCTGCCCCGTAGCGTGCCGCACTCACCGGAAATCACGCCCAACGTGCAGCCGGCGGGCCCGTACGTGCTCGTAACCACCGGCGGGGGAGGCGATGGCGCATGCTTGGTGGATTGGGTGCTCCGGGCTTACGAATCTACCGTTGATTTGCCATATCGGGCCGTTGTGGCGTTGGGCCCATTCATGCAGCCGGCCATGCAAAAGGAGTTTCTGGAGCGCGTTGCGCGATTGGACATGGTTGATGCACTGACTTTCGACAGCCACCTGGAGCTGCTCATGGAAGGGGCCGCCGGCGTCATTTCCATGGGTGGGTACAATACCTTCTGCGAAATCTTGTCACTGGACAAGCCCGCGATCGTGGTGCCGAGAACTCAGCCTCGGCAGGAGCAACTGATGCGAGCCACCAGGGCCGCAGAGCTTGGACTGCTGAGAATGCTCTCTGGCGAAGGCGCCCGGAGCAGCGCTGAAATGGCCAATGCTATTCGTGATCTGCCCCATCAGCCGTTACCTTCCGCCGCGGCGATCCCCGGGTTGCTGGACGGGCTCGAAGTCGTGAATCGGCTGACGGAGCGCCATATCGTGGGCCACAGTGCGCGGCGTCTTTCCACGGCGTGACCCTGCGAGTCTTCGTCCACGTCCAGCACCTGCTCGGAATCGGGCACCTAAAACGCACCATGTTGATCGCGCGTGCACTTGGTCGGGCTGGCCACAAGGTGCTTTTGGCGAGCGGCGGTACGCCCGTGTCGGTGTTCGAGTACGACGGGTTCGAGCTGGTTCAGCTACCGAGCGTCCGAGCAGCTGATGCCAGGTTCTCCGGCCTGGTGGACCGACACGGTGCGGCCATCGACGAAAGCTTCCAGACGAGCCGGCGCGAAGCCCTTCTGCGGCTCTTCGAGTCCTTTCGCCCCGACGTGTTGATGATCGAGACATTCCCGTTCGGGCGACGCCAACTTCGATTCGAACTGGTGCCGCTGCTAGAGTCGGCCGCGAACGTTTGCCCGCGCCCCCTCATCGTCAGCTCGATCCGGGACGTGCTCCAGGAAAAGCGTGACCCGGAGCGCCTTCGAGAACAGGTGCGACTCGTTCGGGAGTACTTCGACCGGGTCATGGTGCATGGCGATCCGTCATTCCTTCGGCTCGAGGAATCGTTTCGGTTGGCCCACGAAATTGACGATCGCGTGACCTATACCGGGTACGTGTGTGACGAGCCGGCCCGCTACCGGCCGTCTCTCGACCCCAAAGACCGGGGTCAGGTGCTCGTCTCGGCGGGCAGTGGGGCGGTGGGTCAAGCCTTGCTCGAGGCCGCCATGCAGGCCAAGGCCGAGAGCCGTCTCGGGCGTCGCACCTGGCGAATCCTGGTGGGTTCCACGGTTTCGGCCGAGGTGCTGACCGACTTGGCTCGCAATGCGCCCGCCGGCGTGATCGTAGAGCGCGCACGGCCCGACTTTCCCGCCCTGCTCGGCGCCTGCAGCGTTTCGATTTCCCAGGGCGGCTACAACACCGTGACGGACGTGTTGAGAGCGAAGGCGAAGGCTGTCATCGTTCCGTTTCGCGGTGCCGGTGAAACGGAACAGGCACTACGGGCCGAACGGCTGGCAGCGCGGGGTCTGGTCACGATGGTCGAGGAAGCGGAATTGAACGGCCGGCGACTCGCGGAGGCCGTCGATGCCGCCTCGGCTGGAAAGGGGCCGAGTCAGGCCGAGTTGAATCTAGACGGTGCGTCGCGTTCTGCCAGCCTCATCGAAAGTTGGTCGAGCGAGCGCCCATGAACGATTGGAACGGCCTGTCCCGGGAGTTGGATGCTTGGACCGAAGATGGCCGTCAGGCGACCTTTTGGTGGCGGGATGACGATGCGACGGAGTGGACGCCAAAGCTGAACCGACTGCTGGAACTCGCAGCCGCGCATGGCGTACCGATCGCACTTGCCGTAATTCCCGGGGCAATGAAGAGCGATTTACGAGAAAATGTTGGAGAGCGAGAGGCCTTCGCCGTTCTTCAGCACGGCTATGCACACCGAAACCACGCATTACCCAGGGAGAAAAAATGCGAGCTGGGTCACCATCGGCCGGCCGACGAGGTCTTGGCAGAGATTCGAGCGGGCCGCGAGCGCCTGGAAACTGTTTTTGGCCGCAATTTTGTCCCGGTCTTGGTGCCACCGTGGAATCGCATCGAGAAGCTGTTGCTGCCGCATCTATCGCTGGCCGGATTCGCCGGTTTATCCACATACGGCCCTAGAGAGCGGGAATGGCCGGCGAAACATATCCGCCAAGTGAACACGCACGTGGATCCGATCGATTGGCGCGGTAGTCGAGGTTTCCTGGGGGAGGCCAAGGTGCTGGCACTTGTCATTGGCCGCCTCCGGGCGAGACGTTGCGGAGAAGCGGACACCCATGAGCCTACTGGTATTTTGACCCACCATCTGGTTCATGACGATGGGTGCTGGCGGTTCCTGTCGAGGCTACTCGCGCGAACCGCCGCTCATCCAGGCGTGGCGTGGCTCGGTGCGCCCGAAATCTTTTCCTAGCCACTCGATAGCCTGCAAGTTTACGCTCGAGCCGGATTTTGATCGTCCAAAGAAGGCCGCTCAGGCCTGACAGAGTCACTTCTCTTGAAGGTCCAGCAATTCGTGACGCCCCAGTACGCGTTCGTCGAGCCCTACTCCTATGACAATTCCGCGGCCTTTTTCGTGCCGCCGCCAGTCAATAGCAGAAAGGCGCCAAAGGCTCGCTACCAGCAACAGGCAGACGAGGTACCGCAAGCGTCGGCAAACCTGACCGACGAGCAGAAATTGAAAGCGGAGCTGTTCGACAACAACATCGAGAGCCTGGGCTTCTCGGCCGTGTTCGCTGCCGTGTCCCAGAACCTGTCGCTTCTGGAATTTATCCAGCTGGACTTCCTGACCAACATGGCAGCGTTCGATGCCGGCATCGTGATCTGGGGATGGAAACGTGAATACGATGCGGTGCGCCCCTTCAGTGCGATTCGCCATGTATACGGAGACCAAACCGTGACAGCGTGGGGTGGCCCAGGGCAGGGCACGGTGAGTGATCTGCCGGCAAGCCAGTGGCAGAGCTACCTGGAGGAGGCAGATCACCCGGAATATCCCTCGGCCTCGGC
>JBFGYN010000019.1:0-17038 GCA_041587415.1 Candidatus Competibacterales bacterium
CCGCGCTCGCTCAGCGCAACGTCGTTGTGGCAATGCCAATCGATTCAGTACCCTATTGATTGCCGCTGCGGGAAATTGGGTCCTCTGAGGAGCGTAGCTTTGCCGCCACCTCGGAAAGTCGTGAGGCAAGTTCGACACGCAAATTTCGTTCGGCGACGATGATGTCCTCGGCATAGTTGCGTCCGATTTGAACGTCAGCCAGTCTTCCGCCCAGCCGGCTCGCCAGTCTTTTCTGGAGACCGAGCTCGCGCTGGGAATAGTCTAAGTCGGTGCTGACCTTTGCCAGACGGGCGCCGAGGCGGCTCTTCAAGCGACGCTCCGAGCGAAGGGCGAGATCGAGTCGCATCGACTCACTCTGCACCGTGGATAGGCGGGCGCCGAGGCGGCTCTTGAGCCGACGCTCAGATTGAAGCGCGTGATCGAGATGGATCGCCTCGGACTGAACGGTGGACAGTCGGGCTCCAAGCAGGCTTCGAGCCCGTTGTGCCGCACTCAATTTCTGCTCGAGCTCAATGAGTCGCCCCTGGGCGTCGGACAACTGTGCGCCGAGTGTCGCACTCTTGGTGAGGGTAGTACGAAGCTCGTCTCGAACGGCGGCTAACTCGTCTTCTCGTTCCGCCATTTCCGCGTCGCGTGCGACATTTTGGGCGGCGAGAGCGTCGATGCTTCGTCGGAGTTCCGCATTTTGCGCTTCGACGCGCGTGATTTCGTTTTTGGCCTCCAACAGCTGCCTGCCGGTTTCTGCCGCGCGATGTTCCGCGTCGGTCGATTCAGGGTCGGTTCCACAACCCGCGACTATCAGGGTCAATAGCGCTACCGCGGCGGCCGCTCGCGAATCGAAGGTCCTACACTTTCTTTGCATGACTGCGGTACGAATTGGGGTGCGCATGAATCTGCTCCTGGTACTGTGCCTCTAGCGAGTCGGGGGGTCTGTCCTTCAATCATAGAATGCTCAGATCTACTTGCACCTCATCGCGAGCCGATGGGATAGCGATGCCCGTGACATGCTGCTGTCTGAGAATTTCGGAATAATGAATATAATGCAATTACTTAAAGCGTTTTCGAGTGGCCTGGTGAGCGATTTGGGCTAGCGGAAGAAAAGGAGGTGCGAGATGCGCAGACGAACTTTGCTGACGCGACTGGGGGCTCTTGGGGCGACCAGTGCCGCGCACCAAACTTTTGGCCAGGCGAATCATAATCTGGATGTCGACGCGCCCCGCGATGACTACCTGCGCCCCTCCTGGATGAGAGTGCCCGGAGGACCGTTCACGCATTACGGTGATCCATCGACGCACGAGTCCGGGACGATCCGTTGGATTTCCGCCAATCGGTTGGTTCCCGGAAACGGCGTTTCATGGTGCCCACTGCACGCACTGGAAGGGACTATCACGCCGAACGGATTGCACTTCGAGCGGCATCACAATGGTGTGCCAGACATCGACCCGGCTGGTCACGATCTGTTGGTGCACGGACTCGTGGCGCGCGCGCTGAAGTTCAGCGTGTCGGACCTGTTGCGCTACCCAATGCAGTCCCGGCTCATGTTTCTCGAGTGCGGTGGCAACAGCAGCGCAGGCTGGAATCGCGCGCCCCTCAAGACCAGCGTGAGTTACATGCACGGCTTGGCTTCCTGCAGCGAGTGGACCGGTGTTCCTCTGGCACTGCTTCTGGAAGAGGCCGGTGTTCGGAGCGACGCGGAGTGGCTGGTGATGGAAGGCGCAGATGCCTTTGCGATGCAAGTGAGCATTCCGTTCGCCAAGGCCATGGATGATGCCATCGTCGCCCTGTATCAGAATGGCGAGCGTATAAGACCCGAGAACGGTTACCCGCTTCGGCTCATTCTCCCGGGTTGGGAGGGCGTTGTTAACGTAAAGTGGCTACGGCGTGTGATGGTCGTGCGCGAGCCGATTATGGCCCGCAACGAGACCTCGCGCTACACGGAGCTCTTGCCTTCAGGGCTGGCGCGCCAGTTCACATTTTTCATGGAAGCGAAGTCCCTCATTACGAAGCCCCATAGCGGCGAGCCCGTTCCCGGCACCGGCTGGCACGAGATATCCGGGCTTGCCTGGTCCGGCAGGGGCCGTATCGCCCGGGTCGAGGTGTCCGCAGATGGCGGGAAATCCTGGAAGAACGCTACGCTCCAGGCGCCGGTGCTTCCGCAGTGCTTTACCCGGTTTCGGTTGCCGTGGATGTGGGACGGGCATCGTACGGTGCTCCAGAGCCGAGCGACGGACGAGACCGGCTATCGGCAGCCGCAGCGTCACGAACTCGTTGCCGAACGGGGACGGCACGGGTATTTCCACTTCAATGCCGTCGTCTCTTGGGCCGTCAACGAAGACGGCTCCGTCGAGCATGTCTATGGGTAAGCCAGTGTTGCGCGTTGGGCAGCCTGAGATTTCCGCAACGCGTTCCGCCTTGCGAACACCGCTCACGACACTCTTGTTCCTGCTGGCTGGCCTCGCACCGATACTCCTCCGTGCGGGGGATGTTCACCCGGGCCATGGGCCGGCACTCGGCAGGCCGGTGCTGAAGGAGGAAATTCGGCGATGGGACACCAGTATAGGGCCGGACGGTCGAGGGCTGCCGGCCGGTCGTGGAACCGTCTTGGCCGGCCGCGCATTGTACGAAGCCCATTGCGCTCACTGTCACGGTCCGAACGGCGAGGGCGCTAGTGCCGAGCATCTGGTCTCCGATGGGATGCTAACGGGCGAATGGCCGGACAAGTCCATTGGCAGCTACTGGCCCTATGCCACGACACTGTTCGACTTTCTACGGAGGTCGATGCCCATGGATAGGCCTGGTCTGTTGAGCGACGACCAGAGCTACGCCTTGACGGCTTATCTGCTCTACATGAACGGGCTCTTGGCGGAGGATGGGTACCTCGACGCGCGCACTTTGCCGCAACGGGTGATGCCCAACCGGAATGGGTTCGTGAATTGCTATCCGGACTCACCACTCAGCGACGATTCCCAGAATTCCCGCCTGGGCAGTTCCTGCTGACGGAGACGGTTCTTACGCAGTGAGGTAGACGGGCCGCTTGATTCGTGAGTCAGGCGGCCCGTGTCGAACAATTTCGACTTCTAGCGGCTGCTGATGTACATGGTTACTTCAAATCCGTATCGAAGCTCCTCAAATGCAGGTTTCGACCATTGCATGTCTATATCCTCTTGGCTCTGAGCACCATTATGCGGATTCTTAGGGAAGCCCTGAGCAATTCCGTCCAGGAATCGACAGTGCCGGGAAAACGCGAACGTCGTTGCCGTTTTCCTTTCGGAATCAACATGTTTCCATGTCGATTCCGGCGGAACATTCGTGTGCCGCACAAGGCCTCTGATGCAATCAGAGTTTCCTTGGTGAAATTACCTGGTGTGCGCCACTGCTCTGCCCCGGGCAATCCGCATTACCCGGTATCCTCCTCTCGATCACTTCCGCGCTTCCACCTGGTCAGCGCTACAACTCTAGACTAAGTCCAAAAACGAGGCTTGTCTACAACCCAGTCCGCATTTTCTCAATCGACGGGATTGCTGCTGCCTGCAGCGATCAGTGGAACCCCGAACTCGCGCAGTATGGCCGCGATCCGGTCCGCATTCCGATCGTAGATGTCAGCAACCTGATCGCGCCACTCGTCCTCACCGAATCGCACACCCGATGCGATTGCGAAATCGAATTGGATTCCTGGCTCGCTGACCATTGGCATCACGGCAAATCGCCGATTTTTCGTCGAAGCCCGCTTCGCGAAGTAGCCCGCGATCGGGCCCCACACGATGACTGCGTCGACCTGGCCGCGGAGGAGTTCTTGCTCGATCAGCCGCCCGGGGTAATCGTTCGGATCACCCGACATGGACGGAAAGGCAACCATCTGCCGGTGCATGCCGTTGCGCGCCATCCACGCTGCACCGGGGCCGCCCGCGTGCACGGCGATTCGGAGACCGGCACGAACCTCGTCCGGCAACTCGGCCAGGTCGGCTGGCGCCTCGACTCCACCCAACGGCCCACCGGCCTCAAAAACCATGGCATACGTGGAGCGGTAATAGGGTTTCGTGGCGAGCCCCATTTCGAAGCCGGCTGGCACGCCGACCACGAGGTCGCACTTATGGCGGCCGCTCTCCTCGTCCAGGGCGCGCAACGTGTTTCGGATAAACCCCCGGCGTTGGGGGAACCAGGTGTACTCGACCGGCAGGCCGCCCAGCTCGCTCGCAATCAGCTTGGCAATTTGATTTTCGAATCCTTCTTGCTGGCGATTGGAGAATGGAAGGCTGTTCGGATCCGCGCAGACGCGAAGGGAATCTCGTTCGGCAGCGGCGGCTAGCGGATAAAATAGCCCGCAGACGATTGCAAGGAGCGCCAGCACGGCGAAACGCCCTCGCGAGTCGTGGCGTGTGCTTTTTTCAATCATCGCCTTCAGGAATCGCGCTAAGGGCTTCCCAACCGGAATCGGAACAATCGCGGATCGTATGGTCACTTCAGTTTCTTTGGCCGGCCCGGCTGCAAAACGCCGTCGGAGCGAGCCTTCAGGTAGCTGTAGAGCGCCTCGAAGCGCGTGTTGACGTTTGGGTTATCCTTCCACGCGGGCATCACGCCAATCTGACCCGTGTAGCCGTTGGCAAGCGAATCCATGAACCGCTCCTTGTCGATATCCTTCAGACGGTCTACCAGGCTGGGGGCAAACGTACTTCCCACCGCATCTTGGGCGTGGCACACGTGGCAATCCGCGTGGTAGGTTCGCCAGCCGACGTAGGTGTCCTTGTCTACCAAACAATTTCCGCCATCACACTGCACGGTGTAGGGCTTGTCCTCGGCCTGCGCGCTCACCCAGCCGAGGGTGGCAATCAGAACGAAAAGAATGCCCACGGGTACCGGCCGGTCGCCCGATCGGAATAGTTGTCGCTTCATCTCAAAACGGTGCCTCTCGGTTCGGCGTCATCCTTCATACGTGGGTTGTCTGGGCGCCCTCGCCAGACGGTAGCCAACCGACACCACACTATCGCCGGTGGCGGTGGCAGGCACCCTCTCACCGTGACGCGGCAGGGCTTGTCCCGCACCCCACCGCGTCGGCCGTCAATCGGGACTCGTCAGTCGGGCAAAGCGAATACAGTGAGCACTCCACCCAGCTGCGTGTATTTGCTCAAACTCCTGTACCCACCAACGGCTCCGAGCCCCTCGGTATCGCCCTCCAGACCGGCCGCCATGCCGATCCCGGCCCAACCCCCGACGCCGGACAAGACGGCGACGTACTGCTTGCCGTCGTACTGGTAGGTGTTGACATTGCCGATGATGCCCGATGGCGTCTTGAAGCTATAGAGCAGATCCCCCGTCTCGGCGTCGACCGCCTTTAGATGACCCTCCAGCGTGCCGTAGAAGACCACATCGCCCGCAGTCGCCAGGGCACCGCTCCATACGGAGAAGCGTTCCGGAAGCGACCACTTGATCTCGCCGGTACGTGCGTCCCAGGCGATGAAGTTGCCCATGTGAGTGGTATCGTTTTGCAGCACTTTGCCCGCCGGGAACATGCTCAGGGTTGCGCCCACGTAGGGTTGGCCGGCGACGTATTCGACTTCGAACGGCTCATAATCCATGCAGACATGGTTGGTGGGCACGTAGAACAAGCCCGTCTGTGGAGAGAACGCAGCCGGTTGCTGATCTTTGGTACCCAAAGCCGCCGGGCAAATATTCTGGGTGTTGACATCCGCGCCCTGCTGGTCGGTGCTGAACTCGGCGACCACCTGCGGACGACCGGTTTCCATGTCCACGTGTGTCGCCCAGTTCACTGCCGGATCGTACTTCTCGGCCACGAGCAGTTCGCCGGTCACACGGTCCAGCGTGTAGCCGAATCCGTTGCGATCGAAGTGCACCAGCAGCTTGCGCATTTCGCCGTTGATTTCCTGGTCCACGAGGATATTTTCATTGACTCCGTCATAGTCCCACTCGTCGTGAGGCGTCATCTGATAGACCCACTTTGCCATGCCGGTGTCGGCATCCCGGGCCCAGAGTGTCATGGACCAACGGTTGTCCCCCGGTCGTACCACCGGATTCCACGTGCCTGGATTGCCGGAACCGTAGTAAAGGAGATTCAGGTCCGGGTCGTAGGTGAACCAGCCCCAGGTCGTGCCACCGCCAATCTTCCACTGCTCGCCCTCCCAGGTACTGAGGCTCGAGTCCTTGCCGATCGGCTTCAAAAGATGCGTCGTCTTTTCGGCGTCGACCAGCATTTCGTCGTCTGGTCCGGTGCTGAACGCTTTCCACGCGAGGCTGCCGTCGCTGATGTTGTAAGCCGACACGAAGCCGCGCACTCCGTACTCGCCGCCGCTGATGCCGGTAATCACCTTGTCCTTGATCACGACCGGAGCGTTGGTATTGGTTTCGCCCTTCTTGGGGTCGCCGTTCTTGACCGACCACACCACCTCTCCGGTCTCGGCATTGAGAGCCACCAAGGTGGTGTCCGCCTGTTGAAGAAAGACCTTGCCGTCGGCGTAGGCCAGCCCACGGTTGACGGTGTCGCAACACATGACGGGAATGGTGTCCGGGTCCTGTTTGGGCTCGTACATCCAGTTGATGCTCTGGTCTTCGAGATTCAGCGAAAAGACCTTGTTCGGGAACGGCGTATGGACGTACATGGTGCTTCCAACAACGAGCGGTCCGCCTTCATGACCGCGAAGAACCCCGGTGGAAAATGTCCACGCCACCTGGAGATTTCCGGCGTTCGTTTTGTTTATTTGGTCGAGCGCACTGTATCGATTGCCCGAATAGTTTCCCCCCCAAATCGCCCAGTTGTCGGCGTTTTGGGTGAGGTTCATGACTTCGGTGCTTGCCCCTGCCGTGCCGCACAGCATGGTCGTCACGAAAGCCAACGCCGCAGAACGTGCGGACTTGTTCATTGAGCCATCCTCCTCAGTTTTCTATTTTGGTGGGGAAACTAATGGTACCCCTTCCAGCGCTCCGTGCCGGGTAGTGAGATGCGATAGTCTCCTCCTCATCCACCTGGTGCGACTCCCCTGGAAGCGGTTTGCCCAGGGTGCACAACATGGATTCTAGCAGTACAATTCGGAATGTCATTCCCACAATATGGCTGAGGTCGCACGATGTGACAATCGCGAATTCGACGAACCACGCGACAGGGTGCGCCGGCCCCAATCGACCAGAGGGTGAAAGGGTCCGGAAGCTTTCCCACCGATTTTTTGTGGCCACCATAGGTTTCGTTTGCCTGTGGATGGCCACCATGGGTATTGCCCAGGCCGATTCATCGCAGGATGTCGTGTGGACCGGCGGTCTCAAGCAGATGTTCTTTGGCGACCGAACCATAATCGAGTCCGAAGACGTCGTCGAACTGATCGCGCCGGCGCGGGCTGAGGACGCTGCGGTGGTACCGATCTCCATTTCGGCGAAAATGCCGCAAACCGAGGATCGCTACATTCGTGAGCTGACCTTGCTGATAGACCGGAATCCCGTCCCTCTGGGTGGCCGATTTCAATTTTCCCCCCGGAGTGGGCGTGCAGACCTGGCACTGCGGGTGCGGGTCAACGAGTACACACCGGTGCGTGTCATTGCCGAGACCAACGATGGCAAGCTCTACATGAGCCGGCGATTCGTCAAAGCGAGCGGCGGCTGCTCCGCACCGCCGGGTACCAACTTGGCGGCGGCCATGCAACGCTTGGGGAACATGAAGATTCGCGTGGACGCGAAAGGCGCGCTCCCCAGTTCGCCCGTCCTGACGCAATTGCGCGTCAGCCATCCAAACATCACGGGCCTGCAAATGGACCAGCTCACTCGCCTGTACACGCCGGCACACTTCATCCGCAAGATCGAGGTCACTTACAATGGTCAAGCAGTGATGTCCGGGGAAACGGATATCTCCATCAGCGAGAACCCGAGTTTCCGTTTCTTTTTCGTGCCGACCGGGAAGGGCGAGTTGGTGGCGGTAATCGAGGATTCCAACGGCCTGACCTTCACCCGTCGTCAGCCGTTTGATCCGTCGAGCAAATTGGCGGACTAGTCGGTCTTATTACTCGGGAAACACCTGGTTTGTGCCTCGGCCTCGGCGTCCGCCAGCTGGTTTCGTCTGTGCGTGGCTGTTGGTGGGTCACGGAATACACCACCGCGCTCCCCAGGCGTGCTGCGGAGCATAGTGAATGCCTGCGCCTCTGCGAAGTCGTCATAGCTCATGCGCTCGGCAATGAGGTCGACGCTGCACACACACTTGTAAAGATTGTCGTAGTTCTGGTTCCCGAGCCGGTTCATACAGGCGATGACGTACTCGACGCGGGCCAGTGTTGGGAAGTCGTTGCCATGGGAGGCCTGCGCGCCGATCATTCCGGCGAGAAGTGCCACCAAGATCCAAAGTCTTCTCATGATTTCCGCTCCCGAGACAAGATATCGTGCTCAAGCTTTAACCCATCGACCGTGCACCGTCCATCATCTTTTCGGTGAATCATGGTGATTTGGCGGCAAAGTCGACGATGGATCGCAGGAGTCGATTCATTTCCTTTGCAAGGGGGGTAACTGCCGGGCCGAGGCCTGGGCCACCCTCGGGGACGAGTCTTGCCTCGACGATCACTTGTTCCCCCCGTTCCGCTACAACGATCCGGCAAGGCATGTGAATCAAGAACGCGGGTTCGGCCTCCAGGAATCGCTGCGCGAACCGGAGGCTGCAGAAATGGATCACCGTGGCCTCAGGGAAGGGTATCCGCTCGCGCTGACTGATGGCGCGACCGACACGGTTCGAATCGGTGATACGGAAGTTGGCCTCCTCAATCGCAAAACGCAGGTCAGCCATGACGTCGATGTAGGCTTTCTGCGTGAGTCGAGAATACAGCTCCGCGTCATCCGCGCGTACGCCATTGACCAGCGGAGCGCTGACGAGGATGGCGAGAATGATCGATAGCCGAACAGGATGGCAGCCAAGGATCAGCACAGAATTTTCGTCCCGCAACAGCGTGAACCGGGGTGGACCCTGGCCTCACCGTCCGATTTCGGCAATTGCTTCATCGATCTGCCTCGCAAGCTGGCGCGCACCGCGTTCGATCAGATCGGCGCCGTGGCCCTTGATCTCCACCACAAGGTCGCCGCGCAATTGCCCTGATTGCACGTGGACCAAGCGTGATTGAAGGTAAGCGAACAGAAAACTGGGTTTGTGGAGGCGCCCGACCGCAATCCAATCCGCGCCCAAGCTGGCCCCCAGGTCGGCGGCGCTTTGCGGACGATCGAACAGATAGCCGAAAGCCCTGTCCGCTTGTGATTGTTCTTCCTTCGACACGGGAATGATCGTAAAGCCGCCGATTGCGGAGAGCTCGGCGCGCAGAGCAGGAGCGATCGCGCTTGTCCGCTCCCGCTCCTGCGTGTTCGCGGGATCGAGCGTCAAATCATTCAGCTCGAATTCGAGTACCGCAATTCGCTCGTCGCCGCTCGCCGATTGACTGGCAACGGCCAGGGTTACAACCACCAGGGTCGACCAGAAGACGACTCGATTCGGGAAAACGAACATGTCACGATGCCACGGTTCCGGTACGGCAAGCTTAGCAGGGCTCGAAGGAGGTTTTCGGCGCGGGAGCGTTTCCCAACCGCTGCCGGGATAGTCCGGGTGGAACTGTTGCGGGGCTTGCCAGATGTTCCTACCGACGTTTAGTACTGTCTGGCTAGCACTACTCCACGGGGTTGGGTATGGGCACGACGCGTCGACTCACAATGGAATCCTGCGCGCGGCTCGCTTTGGGGCTGCTTTCGGCCTTGACTGGACAGGTGACCGTTGCAGAGGACTTTCTTCTCGAGGCCATTGCCGATGGCGTCTTCCTGCATCAGGGAAAGACGGTTCCGTTCGGCCATCCCGAACAGGACGACGTGGCGAATTTGAGCTTCGTCATCGGTAAGCGATGCGTCGCGGTCGTCGACACCGGCGGCTCACTCCGGGTCGGCCGCGCATTGCGTGAGGCGATTCGGAGGGTTACGCCGCTTCCCGTCTGTTACGTCATCAATACCCACGTGCACCCGGATCACATGCTCGGGAATGCGGTTTTTCTGGCCGACCGGCCTCGCTTTGTTGGACACACACGATTGCCAGCCGCTGTCGAGTACAATCGAACGTTTTTCTTGTCGAACTACGGGGAGGCTCTGAGTACCCCGGACGGACCGGCCGCGTTGGTCCCACCTGACCTGGTCGTCGAGGACAGCGTCGAATTGGACCTGGGTGGGCGAACGCTGCAGCTTCGCGCGCACCCGCCGGCGCACACGGATCACGACCTCTCAATATACGACCCGGCGACCGGCACCCTGTGGCTCGGCTTTCTTTTCGTGGAACGCGTCCCAGCGCTGGATGGCAGCATCCTCGGGTGGATAAAAGTTACCGAGAGCATCGCCTCGACGCCCGCGGAACGGGTGGTACCTGGCAATGGCCCGGCGCCTGCCTCGTGGCCGGATGCTGCCGCGAACCAGCTTCGATACCTGCGAACCCTGGTGCAGGAGATTCGTGACCTGATAGCGCAGGGCGGGTTTCTCGAGGACGCCCTGGCGCGGGTGGGGCAGAGTGAGCGTGCTCGGTGGCTGCTCTTTGATCAACATCATGGGTCAAATGTGACGCGTGCATACGCCGAGCTGGAATGGGAATAGTTTCTATGTGAATGATTGCATGACTCCGGGTACGATCGAACCGAAAGCGCCAACTGCGCGCGCAGTTCCGAGTAGTGCTGCCATGCCCGATGTCGACGCGAGAGACCTGCGAAACGCCCTGGGTACGTTTGTAACGGGTGTAACCGTCGTAACCACCCTCGACGCTGACGGCCAGCCTTGGGGATTCACCGCGAACTCTTTCACGTCCGTCTCCTTGGACCCGCCTTTGGTTCTCATCTGTATTGCCAAGAGCGCCTCGACCCTACCCACTTTCGAGGCGGCGACAGGCTATGCCGTCAACATCCTTGCGGAAGGGCAGCGCGATCTCTCGGGACTCTTCGCATCGAGGCATGATGAAAAGTTCGCGCGTCTGAGTTGGCGCCCCGGTCCTGCCGGGAATCCGATCCTACCCGACGTGGTTGCGTGGCTCGACTGCACGATGCACGACAAAATCGATGCAGGCGACCACCTCATACTCATCGGCCAGGTACAGGGTTTTGCCCACAATTCGCACAATCCACTGGGTTACTGCCGCGGGGCCTATCTGGAATTTGGGCTCGAGTTGGAAGCGGTACAGGCCGGCGGCGGTGATGTGCGTGTCGGCGCCATCATTGAACGGGATCGCGACGTTCTGTTGCTCGAGCAGGGCGCGGCGCTGCGCCTGCCCACAGGACGAACGATCGGTTCGACTCGGGATCGACTCAGTCTAATGGGTGAATTGGCCTCCGTTGGCGTCGACGCCGAACTCGGGTTCCTGTTCGCTGTCTTCGAGGGGGGCGTGGACGTTTCCCTGTGGATCTACTACCGCGGCGTCGCCAGTGGCGGGTCCGCTGTTCGCTCTGGCGCTTTCCACCCGCTGAGCGAAATTCCCTGGGAGCGCCTACCGGATGCCGCTGTGCGTTCGATGCTCCGGCGCTACGTCGATGAGCGTGCTGAGGACCAGTTCAGTGTCTACCTTGGTGACACCGTTGCCGAGCGGGTAGTGCCCCTGAATCACGGCGCCTGATCTGAATTCGACCGCCGCGCCTTCGTGGTCGTTCGGGAGGGCTCGGATTCCGGTCAGCCGGAGAATCCGCGGCGGTGTGATTTCCGACACGTTTCGCACGTGAATGGCTCGCTGCGGCAACGTCTTCACACCGTTACGCTGACAACATCGGGGAATCTCCGTTTCCTACGCAAGGTGCGACGGTGGTTCAGCACCGACAGCGCGGGAGTGCGGAGCAATGACGTCCGACCTGTTCAAGTTTCTCATCGTGGTGTTCCTGAGCGGGTTCGTGCCGGTAACTGTCCTGTCGTTCGTAACGGTCCGCCGCACCCGCAAGGAAGCGGAGTTCGCCCGCGTCGTGCGCATGCTGGGTATCGCGACCGATGAGGCGGAATTCGCGCGGACTCGGGTGACGGAGGAATTCGCATCCCGCGACTTCGTGTTCCCGATGCTTTTCGCCTGGTCCGTCTCGGTTCTGGGTTTCTATTCTTTGCTTTTCGGCGCGGATCTCGTCAGTGAGCACAGAGGTAAGGCGAATCTTCTATTGACCGCGACTTTCACGGGCACGCCGGAGGCAATGCAGTTGATTCGTTTCCAGAGCATGGTGGTCCTCAGTCTGGGTTTCCTGGGTGCCTACCTGTGGTCTGCCCAGAACGTGATTCGACGCTTGATCGCTGGCGACCTGGCACCGGGGGTTTACTTCAATGCCGGTTTGCGCATGACTCTGGCACCACTGCTTTCGCTGATGATGGCATTGCTGTTGACCGGGCCCATGGGAAGCGGCTTTGCCGAGAGCGGGCTGCCGATCGTGGCTTTTCTGGTCGGATTTTTTCCTGACGAAGCGATGCAGTTCCTAAAGGAACGAGTGCCGCCGTTCCTGCGCACCAGCCGTCACGTGGCACACGCACTTCCGTTGCATCAGATCGAGGGGGTTACCGCGTACGATCGATTGCGGCTCAACGAAATTGGGGTCGACGACGCCCAAAACTTGGCGACGACGAATTTTATCGAGATAGTCGTGCGAACGCCGTTCAATCCTGGTCAGATTGTCGATTGGATCGCCCAGGCTCGGCTCTTGTTGTATTTCAAGGACGAGACCATGGCGTTACGTAAGCAGCAGGTCCGGACCGTTTTCGACCTCATGCTGCGTGCCGAAAACAAGGACGGGCTGCATGAGCTTGCCGAGGCCACTGGGCTGACCGTATCGGGTCTCGAATTGTTTTGTGACGGTGCGTCCAACGATCCGAGCGTTGCCCAACTACTCAGCTTTCGCGATCGCTTGTGTTGCAACTTCAGCGGAAATATTGAATCGGGATCCGTTCACTCCATAGAAATTGGCCGCAGCGGACACCGATTCCGCCCGTCGACGGTCGCACCGTCGACATGAAGCTGTGAGCAGTCCCTCGCGATGGCGATCAGTGCTGGGCAGGAAGCTGCCAACAGGCCCGCGTGCCGCGTATCTCGCGATATGCCTAGCATTTTCAGCTATTCCGTGGCGCGCAGAGTCGTTTCAAGACTCTGCCCCGGATCCGTGCGCAGGAGTCGAACAGGCATGTTTCGAGCGTGGCGCGGGCGCGTTCGACCGTTACCGGCGGGAGCGCCTGCACGATATCGCTCGGCAAAGCGCCGACTACAGGCTTCCAGCCGCGCCGTCCGCCCATCTTCACGGCTATCGGACGCGATATTCGGTACTCCTGATTCACGGCCTGAACGATTCGGCCTATTACATGGCGGATCTCGCCGAGCTCCTGCACGTTGAGGGCATGAATACCCTGAGCATCCTCCTCTCTGGCCACGGAACGCGTCCGGAAGACATGCTTGCAGCCAGTTCCGATCAGTGGCGGGAAGAGGTTCGGGAGGGGCTCCAGATCAGTGGCCTGCTGGGCCATCGAGTGCTCCTGGCTGGGTTTTCGCTGGGCGCGGCCCTGGCGATTGATGCGACTCTCAGCGCAGAGCACGTATCCGGGCTGTTGCTCTTTGCTCCCGCGCTCGAGCTTGGTCAGCAGCCGATCGGGTCCCTGGCTCCACTGGCCTGCTTGCCGGGCGTGCGGTCCCGATTCAAACTCACCGACATTCGGGACAGTCCGGTCAAGTACCAGCTCCGATCCGGGAATGGCGTCTGTCAGCTCGTCAACGTCATGAACGAGAATCTGCGATTCGGAGAATCGATCGCGCTGCACACACCCTATGCAGACCGATTCGCGAACATGGCGAGTCGGATTCATTTGCCGACGCTCATTGTCATGAGTCTTGGGGACGCTCGGGTCGCGCCAAACGCGATCTTGAGGTTCGCAAGCAATCTCAGCGGTACAACCCGTGTCGTCGCCTACGGGTTGCCAAACGGGCACAAATTCTCCATGTCGAATGGTGCGGAGATCGTCGCACTGAGCGACGAACCCCTGCCGCACTCATACCTCGTGCGCCGCGACAACCCGTACAACGGCCAGTTCAATCCAGACTTCGATCTCATGGCGCAGCAGGTCAGACGCTTTGTGGAGGAATACTTCGCTGCCGCGGACGGGGCAGCGGCGCGGCGATGATTCCGCGATACGCAAACCAAATCAGCGAGCGTCACATTCGGTTGGTACCCGACCGCGTGGCGGGCTGGACAACGCGCAGGCAGCTCTCAAGCGTCGCGAAACCGAACATCTCGATCGGTGTTGCCATTGCCGTCGCCAGCGGCCTACCGTCGCGTAGGTGGCCGACCAGAACCCCGCCAAGCGCGCCCTCGCTCATCTGGTCGAAACCGCTCTAAGTGATTGCACTATATGCCTTATTCAGAAATCGGCAGAAAACAGTGTGTCATGGGCATCGCTCTCCCGGCGATAGCACGCTTGTGGCGGTTCCGAGCATGCAATGACTGCGCGGGAGCAGGTCTGTCGATCGGATTGAAGGGGCGTGGTTAGCAGCCCGCGCAGAAACTCGGGAGGAGCTTCTGTGCGGGCGCTCTTTCACCGAAGGCGAGGGAATTTCGATCTCGGGCAATTCACTCGCGCACTATGACGACGTAGTTGCTTGCCGCGCCCGTTGCGCCAGAGGCGGCTCCGCCTAACGTGATTGTCGACGGGCCAAAGTCGCGACGGAACAAACGCAGTCCCGGCGTATTCGGGTCCGAAACCTGGATTTCCAATTGCTGCCCACCGGCAAACACTTGCGGGAAACCCGCAAGCCACGCAGGCAAAAACGTTGCGGACGCGTCGTAGCCAACGTACACCTTCACGGCGCGGTCTACCGTGAATTCCAGGAAGTCTCCGCGCGTTTGCGTTCGATGTGCATTGGCGCCGTTTATCCAGACGCCACCGTTGAGGACCGATGGAATCGAGACCAAAGTGTATGCCTCGTCGACGAAATATCGGTTGCCGACTTCCATCAAGTTCTGCTTGTAGGAAAGCGGGGATTGGCAAATCGCGTTGGCCGGATTGTCGCGTACGCAGATGTCGTCCAGCACCAGCGGCAGCACGCCTGGGCCGGCAAGCGTGTCGCGCCAAAGGTGGGCCATCAGCACATAGCCCAGTGAATTTGGGTGAACGTTGTCGTCGAATAGGCTGTATCGATTCTCCCCGTTGCCGAGAAAGTAGTCGTAGAAATTTGGACCCAGGGTACGACCCACCAGCTCCGTCCGAATGACCTGATTGTAGTCTCGAACTCTTTGATTTCGAACACCGTTTACGGGGTCGTTGTAGGGCGCCCCGCTCACCGTGTTACCGAATGCCGGTGGAATTTCGGCCACGATCGGCGTCTTTCCGGCATTCAGCACCTTGTTTACGGCCCACTGAATATTACCCTTGACGGTGGCGGCGCAATCGGATGGCCATGGAACACCGGCAGGATCCTGCTGATGGCCGGCAGGTGGATCACTGTAGGTGCACCCAAGCCCACTCGGCGTGAACAGGGCGCCGGGTGCATCGTTCGTGGCGATGAGCAACTGAACGGTGCTCGCTCCAGGGTGACGGCGCAGAACCGAATCGATTCGATCGAACACCAGGTCGAACGAGTCATCGCCGCCAACCCCTTCGTTGAAGACAATCTGCGGAACCCCGAGCGCACCGGGTGAGGTGAGGAGATCACTGAGGACGGCCTGATAGCCCTGAATTCCCACCTGGCGCCCGTCGGCGGAGAGGTTGTCCGCGGCGAAGTTGTCGTCGACGCCGTTCGTTATGCTGTCGCCCACGGTCGCACGGTAGTCTCCCGAACCGACGACCGTATTCGTGTCCTGACGAATCGTCGCCCCCTGGGTCAGTATTGCTTCCACGGTGTGATCGCCAGGAGCCAGCAATCCACAGTTTGCACGGTAGATGCCCGTCGCAAGTCGCGTTGGCGGACACAATATGCCGTCTACAAAAAAATTTACCGAGGCGGCGGCCGTCGTGTGAGTCGCCACGGCGGAAACCACCAGCGGTCCGCCGTCAAGTACCGAAAAAGCGAGGGGAGAGGCAATGACGATGTTCGGGTCCGCGCTGTTCGTCTCTTGCAGCAGGACGTTGTCGAATGAAACCTGATCCTGGGCATAGAGTCCGATCGTGCCAGAGAGGAAACGCGTTTCGCGGGCAGCGAAACGCGCCTCCCCATTGAACGTCACACCGTCGTACTGAGGATCCACCGAGACTCGAATGAGACCACCGACTACTTCTACCAGAACCGCGAGCGATTGCCCCGGAAGATAGCCTCGGGCGTCGACGGCGCGCGTGAGTATCTCGACATTGGGGTTGTTCTCGACACAGAGCGCCGGTTGCTGTGTTGCGGCTGTCAGGCAAGCCGTAGCAATCGTACGCATTACTCCGGCGAACTTGCGCTCCAGACGCGCGTGGCTGTAGCGGGAATTGAACGAGATTCGATAGTAGTTGTTGTCGTTCTGGTAACGGAACATCAAGCCGAAACCGTTGCCGGAGCTTCCCGCCGCCGGGTTCGAGCGCATCTCCGCGAACAGGCGATAGTTCGTCGCACCTTCGTAACCACCGAGGTACGCGTAGGTGCCGAGTTGGTATGTTTCGTCGAGACCGTCTCTTCGATTTTCCACGTTGTTCGACTGATGCAGCCGACCCCCGGTGACATTCCAGTCCGACGGGTCACCGGAGTTATCGACGATGGTCCAATCATCGAAATTTCCGTCGCTGAAATTGTCCGAGAACGGCAGCAATGGTTTGCCGACAGGCCCTGAGAGAGTGGCCGCGATCAACGTGACGTTTCCTGCGGGAAACTCCGCATCGACGGTGTAGCGAATGAGTAGAGTCTCGCCGTCCGTTTTCGCTCGAAAGTCGATGGTGACGACGTTTGTGAAGACGTCGGTTTGGTTCTCGAGGAACGCGGAATATGGCGGCGCGCTGTTGTCCGACAAACTCGCCGTCAGCCTGCCACGGGCACTGAACCCACCGATGTAGAGCCGGAGGGTCCGTTTTACAGAGTCGGCTCGGACCCTCAGCTCGTAGCCGTTGCCGAGATCCCGAAAGAACAGCCCTGTCG
>JBFGYN010000020.1:0-17035 GCA_041587415.1 Candidatus Competibacterales bacterium
GGGACCGGGCCAGTCCTACGAGACGCCCACGGTACACGCCGCTTACTCCGCAACTGGACTGAACAGGCTCGTTTTCAGCTTCCACCGTTTCGTGCGCCAGCGGCTGCTGAAGTGGCCGGGCGATGTCATGAAGCCGCGCCCCGTGCACCTCAACACTTGGGAAGCCTTGTATTTCCACCACGATCTCGAGGATCTGAAGGATCTGGCGCGGTCCGGTGCCGAGCTTGGTGTGGAGCGTTTCGTGCTGGACGACGGCTGGTTCAAGGGTCGCGACCACGACCGTGCCGGCCTCGGGGACTGGATTCCCGATCCCAAGAAGTACCCGCAAGGATTGGGTCCGCTGGTGAGCTACGTCAACGAGCTGGGAATGGAGTTTGGCCTGTGGGTCGAACCGGAGATGGTCAATCCCGACAGCGACCTGTACCGGGCGCATCCGGATTGGGCGCTCCACGTGAAAGACAGGCCGATCGTCACCGGACGCAATCAGCTCGTCCTGGATTTAACCCACCAAGAGGTGTTCGACTATCTGTTCGCCGCCATCGATCGAGTCCTTACGGCGCATCCGATTAGCTATCTGAAATGGGACATGAATCGGGACCTGGTCGCCCCGGGCAGCAGCCGCAGCCAGGGCGCCGCCGTATATCGACGCCAAACCCTGGCGCTGTACGAGCTGCTCGACCGCATTCGCAAGGCGCATCCAGATGTGGAAATCGAGTCCTGTGCGTCCGGTGCGGGACGGGCAGACTATGGCATCTTGGCCTACACCCATCGAATCTGGACAAGCGACAACAACGACGCTTTGTCGCGTCAGGCGATTCAACGGGGATTTCTCCGCTTCTTTCCGCCGGAGCTTATGGGCGCTCATATCGGTCCAGCCCCTTCCCACATCAACTATCGGTCGCACACCTTGGCCTTCCGGGCCGCGACGGCGATTTTCGGCCATCTGGGGCTGGAGCTGGACACGAGAACCGTTTCCGAGAAGGAGGTCGCCGAGCTCAAGGTTTGGATCGATACCTATAAGCGATTTCGGAATCTTTTGCATGGCGGCAAGACCCATCAGCTCACTATCCGCCAAGACGCCGGCCGCGGCGGACACGGGGTCGTGGCACCCGACAAGAGCGAGGCCCTGTTCGCTGTCGTGCAGCTGACCCCGTCACGACTGCGCATTTCTCAGCCGGTCCGCTTGCCCGGCCTGGACCACGATGCGACCTACCGTCTGGCTCTGGCCGGTATACCGCCACCCAATGTGAAATTCGAAACCCAGGGCCTGCGCGCGCTGCAACAAGGCACTCTAAGGGTGCCGGGTGCCGTGCTCCACAACGTGGGGCTGCAGATTCCGATTCTGCCGCCGGATACAGCGCTGCTCATGACTCTGCAACGCATGTGACAAATGAATCCAACACCACGGGAGCCAAATCATGGCTGAAGTGAAGATGCGTCAAGTTCGCAAGGCCTTCGGTGACGTCGAAGTCATCAAAGGCGTCGATCTCGATCTCCAGCATGGCGAGTTCGTCGTCTTCGTCGGTCCCTCCGGCTGTGGAAAATCCACGCTCCTGCGGCTCGTGGCCGGGTTGGAAGACATCACGACGGGCGATCTTTTCATCGGCGGCGACAGGGTCAACGACCTCTCGCCGTCGCGCCGGGGCATCTCCATGGTGTTCCAGTCCTACGCCCTGTTTCCGCACATGACAGTCGGGGAGAACATGGCTTTCGGCTTGAAGCTTGCCAAAGCGCCACAGGAGGAAATCGACGCCAAAGTCAGCGAGGCGGCGAAAATCCTTCAGCTCGACCAACTGCTCACGCGCAAACCGAAGGACCTATCCGGGGGCCAACGCCAGCGGGTAGCCATAGGCCGCTCGATCGTGCGCAGTCCCAGGGTTTTCCTCTTCGACGAGCCCTTATCCAACCTCGACGCTGCGCTGAGGGTGCAGATGCGCATCGAGATTGCGCGGCTGCACAGTGAGCTCGATGCAACCATGATCTACGTCACCCATGACCAGGTCGAAGCCATGACCATGGCCGACAAGATCGTGGTACTTCGAGCTGGCATGGTGGAACAGGTGGGTTCGCCCCTGGAGCTGTACCACCACCCGCGCAATCTGTTCGTGGCCGGCTTCATCGGCTCACCGAAGATGAATTTCATCGAGACGACCGTGAGCGCAGTCGACGAATCGGGCGTAACGGTCAACCTGTCCGGCGGGGAAAAAATCAAGGTCCCGTGCAAGCCCGGCGGCGTCAAGGCCGGTGACAAGATCACGTTCGGCGTCCGACCGGAGGACATTGTCGAAGAGGGCGGCGACGCGAAGCTACCCGGAACCGTGCTCGTGGTGGAACGACTCGGCGGCGAGACCTACGCGTACGTCAAGGTGGAATCCGGCGAAATGATTACGGCCCAACTGGGTGGTAAAAGCGCAATCCGGGTCAACGATAAAGTTGCGCTCGGCATCAATTCGCAAACGACTTATCTGTTTACCGCCGACGAGCTGGCTCTGGAGCGCCTCGACCGGGAAGCGTTCAGTGAGCCCGGCCGCACCGCGCACGCCGCGAGCTGACAACCGTCGAGGGCGGAAACTATGGCGCTAACGAACTCAGCAGGTATTGATTCATGCGAGTCCTGATTGTGGGCGGCGCGGGCTATATCGGCTCGCACATGGTCAAGCGGCTTTGCCGCGAAGGCTACCACGTTGTGACGCTGGACAATTTGTCCGCCGGCTATCGGGACGCGGTCACGGGCGGGGAATTCGTCGAGGGTGACATGGGCGATCGCGCGCTCCTGGACGATCTGTTCGCGAAGGAACGCTTCGACGGCGTCATGCACTTCGCTGCCTGCATCCAGGTCGGCGAGTCGGTGGAGAACCCATCCAAGTACTACCACAACAACGTTACCAACACCCAAATTCTGCTGGATGCGATGGTCGACCACGATGTCCGCGCTTTCATCTTCTCCTCGACCGCCGCGATCTTCGGTGAGCCGGAGCGCGTGCCCATGGACGAAACACATCCGAAAAATCCCATCAATCCTTACGGGCGGACCAAATGGATGGTGGAGCAGATGCTGGGAGACTTCGACACGGCATACGGCCTCAAATCGGTGTGCCTGCGCTATTTCAACGCCGCCGGCGCCGATCCCGAAGGCGAGATCGGCGAGCGCCACGAGCCCGAGTCCCACCTGATTCCGCTGGTGCTCCAGGCGGCATCCGGTCGGCGGCCGCACATCACCGTGTTCGGTACCGACTACGACACCCCGGACGGCACCTGCATTCGCGATTACATCCACGTGGACGACCTGTGCGAAGTCCATCTCTTGGGCTTGCAGGCGCTGTGGCAGGGCGGCAACAGCAAAGCCTACAACCTGGGGAACGGCAACGGATTCTCGGTGCGCGAGGTGATCGATACCGCGAGCCGCGTTACCGGCCGCGACATATTGGTCACCTACGGCGAACGTCGGAGCGGTGATCCGGCGCGATTGGTGGCGGATTCGACACGCGCAAAGAGGGAGTTGGGCTGGCGTCCGCGTTACGCGGATCTAATCTCCATCGTCGAGCACGCCTGGCGCTGGGAGCAGCGCAGCAAGCCCGAATGACCCCCCGCCACTGGGAGGCGACGCCAGCATGACCGAATTCAATTTGTCCGATCATCCACACCGCCGCTACAACCCGCTGAGCGGAGAATGGGTTCTCGTTTCACCGCACCGAACCAAACGCCCGTGGCAGGGTCAGGTGGAGAAACCGTCCGGGGAAACCCGGCCCGCCTATGATCCCGAGTGCTATCTTTGCCCCCGCAACACCCGGGCGGACGGCACTCAAAATCCCGACTATCCCGATACCTACGTATTCGACAACGACTTCAGCGCGCTCCTGCCGGACACGCCCCGCGGAGCGGCGGACACTTCCGAACTCCTGCTAGCCGCGCCCGAGGCCGGTCTGTGCCGCGTCATTTGCTTTTCACCCCGCCACGATCTCACCCTTCCCGAAATGGACGTCAATGCCATTCGCGGCGTCGTGGACCTTTGGACGCAGCAATATGAGGAATTGGGTGCGCTCGACTTCATCAACCACGTGCAGATCTTCGAAAACAAGGGCGCAGTCATGGGCTGCAGCAACCCCCACCCGCACGGTCAAATTTGGGCGCAGCACACAATCCCCAACGAGCCAGCCAAGGAACTGGCAAACATGAAGGCCCATTTGGCGAAAAATGGCTCGACGCTCTTGAACGACTATCTCGAGCGCGAACTCGAGACCGGTGAGCGGGTCGTTTGCGACAACGCCAGTTTCGTGGCGCTGGTCCCGTTCTGGGCGGTGTGGCCATTCGAAATCCTGCTACTGTGCCGGCGCCGTGTGGCAAGTTTGAGTGAACTCGATGGGTCTGAGAAGGATGCGCTGGCCGAGATCCTCAAGCGCCTGACGACCCGCTACGACAATCTGTTTCTCACGTCTTTCCCCTACTCGGCTGGCTTGCATCAGGCACCGACCGATGGGCAGCCTCACGAGGAGTGGGATCTTCACATTCACTTCTATCCGCCGCTGCTGCGATCCGCCAGCGTCAAGAAATTCATGGTGGGTTACGAGATGTTGGCCAATCCGCAGCGGGACATTACCCCGGAGTCCAGTGCCGAGCGACTGCGCTCCCTATCGGAGACGCATTACAAAGCGGAGTCGCAACGCTCATGAGCACCCGGATCGAATCCGTGTCCCATGACCCCCAAGCATTAGTCGGGGCGCTGGTGGGCCATTTCGAAGCCCGATTCGGCGATTCGATCGATGCGTCCATCGCCCGGGCACCCGGACGAGTCAATCTGCTGGGCGATCACACTGACTACAACGATGGGTTCGTGCTCCCCATGACGATCGATCGGGCCGTGTGGTGGGTGTTGCGACGGCGCACGGATGACAGGGTGCGGCTGCACTCCATCAACTTCGACGAAGGGGTCGAGTATCGTCTTGGCCAACGCCCGGCAGTATCGGCCGGTGGCTGGGCGAGCTATGTGACGGGTGTCATCGAAGAACTTCGCCTACTCGACCGTCTCGAATCCGGATTCGAGGGCGTGGTTTTCGGCGATGTGCCTCTCGGCGGCGGCCTGAGCTCGTCCGCCGCGCTGGAGGTCGCGACGGCGGTCGCCCTGGAGCACCTACTGGGGTTTCCGCTGGAGCCGGTCGAGGCCGTAAAGTTGTGCCAGAAAGTCGAGCACGTCTATGCCGGCGTGCATTGCGGCATCATGGATCAATTTGCGTCCAGGCTCGGGCGGCTTGATCACGCCCTGTACCTGGACTGTCGAACCCTGGCGCACGAAGACATTCCACTGCCCTTCGATGATGTGAGCGTCGTCATCGTCAACAGCGGCGTAAAAAGGACGCTCGCCGGTTCAGCGTATAACGAGCGGCGTGCCGAGTGCGATCAGGCAGTTGCGCACTTTCGCCGTTTCGACGAATCGGTCACGGCCCTCAGGGACGTTACCCCGGAGTTGCTGGCCCGGCACGGCCGGGATCTACCCGAAAACGTGCGCAATCGCGCCCGCCACGTGGTGGAGGAAAACGGGCGCGTGCTTTCCGCCCGGGCTTTGCTGGCCACTGGGCAGCTGGCCGAGTTCGGACGCATCATGAGCGAGTCCCACGCCAGCCTTCGCGACCTGTACGAGGTGAGCTGCGCCGAGTTGGACGGGCTGGTGGAAATCGCCCAGGGCACGGATGGCGTTCTGGGCGGGCGGATGACGGGAGCCGGCTTCGGTGGCTGCGCCGTATTTCTGTCCCGGAAAGCGGCAGCACCCGAGCTTGCAACGCACGTCTACGAGCGCTATCCGCCGCTTTTCAACGTGCAACCCACTGTGTTCATACTGAAACGCAACATTGAGGCGGGGCCGGTCTCGATCGGCTAGGAAAGCCTCGATTGATTCCGGGTTTCCTTGGCGTAGCCACGCGGGGCAGATGGTGCGTTCCTGACACCGCAAAAACGAGCCGTCGAGGATAACCGAGCGGCAGCGCCGGCTCCGCGGATTTCGGTCCGAGTATTGGAACTTTTGTATTGTCAAATCAAATCGAGTTATTTATTGACTTCGCTCATTCCGAGAGCTAGTGTTCGACGTCATTACAATGTCCAGGAACGTGGTCGCTGGTGCGCCGCATCGACTGCCGCAAGCCGCGCAGCGTCGAGTGGCGTCCGCTTTTCTGCGCTCATAGGCACCGATCAGGAGGGAAACATGCAGCTCGACGACATGCTTTCGGCGGCGCCGGTGGTGCCGGTAATCGTCATCGAGGATCTGTCTAACGCAGTCCCTTTGGCCCAAGCGCTGGTGGCGGGCGGGCTGCCGATGCTCGAGATAACCCTGAGGACCGCTGTTGCACTGGATGCGGTCCGCGCCATCGCGGCCGAGGTGCCGGATGCCATCGTTGGCGTGGGTACGGTCACCCGGGCCGAACATTTCGCCGAGGCGGAGCGGGCTGGCGCCCAATTCGCTTTCAGCCCCGGTTTGACGCGCACGGTTATCGACGCGAGTCGGGACAGTCCACTACCGTTTTTGCCTGGGGTGTTCACGCCGAGCGAAGCCCTGACGGCCCGCGACGAGGGCTTCGACAGACTCAAGCTCTTCCCGGCCCAGCAAGCCGGCGGGATCGGAATGCTGAAGGCGTTCCTGAGTCCAATACCGGAGCTCAAGTTCTGTCCCACAGGCGGTGTCAGCCCCGAGAATTTCCGCGATTTCCTGGCGTTACCCAATGTGATTTGCGTTGGCGGCTCCTGGGTGGCACCAGCAGACGCGGTCAAAGCAGAAGACTGGTCACGCATCACCAGTCTGGCGACCGAGGCCGCTGCAGCTCGAAGTGGTGGCCAGAAGGCCTAAGCGCAACGTCAAGCACCTGACCGTATCCGGGGGCGAACCCATGCAAGAACCCGAAGGCTCAACCGCGCGCCGCATCGAAGAAACTCCGACTCAGGCCACCACCGTGCCAGTAAGCAGCGCGGCAGGCTCGTCGGCGACGCACCGAATCGTCATCGTGGGTGGTGGCGCGGGTGGACTGGAACTCGCGACCCGTCTCGGGTCGCTTGGACGGCGCGGACGGGCCGAGGTCACGCTGATCGACGCCACCATGACCCATGTCTGGAAGCCGCTGTTACATCAGGTGGCCGTGGGCACAATGGATGCCCACGAGGACGATCTGGACTACCTGCATCATGCCCGCGCCCACCATTTCCGATTTCGCCTCGGCAGGGTGGACAGCCTAGACCGCGCCAGGCGAGTCGTGACCACCGCGCCCTACTTGGACGACGACGGCCTGGAAGTGATTCCGCGTCGAAGTTTTTTCTATGACACACTCGTGATGGCGGTCGGCAGCATTAGCAACGACTTCGGCGTTCCCGGCGTTCGTGAGCATTGTTTGTATCTGGACACTCGGGAACAGGCGGACCGGGTTCAGCGAAAATTGTTCAACAGCTGTCTGCGCACCCACACACGCCCCGAGTCGTCCGCACGCGAGCCACTGCACGTTGCGATCATCGGTGCCGGAGCCACCGGTGTCGAGTTGGCCGCGGAGATCCACAAGGCCACGCGGTCGCTGGTGGCGTACGGCTTGGATCGGATCCAGCCGGAGTCGGACGTAAAGATTTCAATCATCGAAGCAGCGGAGCGGGTGCTGCCGGCGCTGCCTCAGCGCTTGTCGGACGCCACGGCGGCCGAGCTGCGCAAATTGGGGATCACTCTGCACACCGGCGAGCAAGTGACCAAAGTCACGCCGGACGCCGTTGAGACCCGAAGCGGTCTGATTGTTCCGGCAACACTCAAGATCTGGGCAGCTGGGATCAAGGCGCCACCGTTCCTGTCCGAGCTCGAGGGGCTGGAAAGCAATCGCCAGAACCAGCTCGTGGTCACCGAAACGCTCCAGACCACTGCAGACGAGAACATTTTTGCGATCGGCGATTGCGCCTCTTTCACTCCTGCGGGCGCAGAGCGGCCCATCCCGCCGCGGGCACAGACTGCGAACCAACAAGCCACGCAGACGGCGAAAAACCTTGTGCGGCGCATCAAGGGCCAGCCGTTGAAACCGTTCCAGTATCGGGACTACGGCTCGCTCGTCTCCCTAAGCAAGAGCTCCGTTGGAAACCTCATGGGCGGTCTGCTCGGAAGCGTCATGATCGAGGGTTGGCTCGCGCGCATGGCTTACATTTCCCTTCATAAGAAGCACTTGCTCGTACTGCACGGGATGATTTGGCTTGTCCTTTCCAGTCTCGAGGAGCTAGTGCGAAAGCGAACGCAGCCGGCCCTCAAGCTTCACTGAACCGGCGGGAAGGACGGCGCGATCGCCCCTCCTCAGAGAGCATCCTGAACCAGGAGAATTTGTTGGACATGGCTGAACGAGCGAGCATTCGACCAGTGGTCTTGTGCATTCTTGATGGGTGGGGCCATTGCGAGGAGACGGATAACAACGCCATCGCGCAGGCTTCGACGCCGGTCTACGATCGCTGGCTTGCCAGTTACCCCCATTCCCTGATCGATTGCGCGGAATCGGAGGTGGGACTGCCCCACGGCCAAATGGGTAACTCGGAGGTGGGGCACATGAACCTCGGGGCGGGTCGGGTCGTGCTGCAGGACCTGCCCCGGATCGACTCCGCGGTGGAGACAGGCGAGTTGGCGATCCTGCCGGCGCTGCAGCAGGTGATCGATGCCCTGAAGGCGAACGGCGGCACGGCACATTTGCTCGGGCTCATGTCGCCGGGCGGCGTGCACTCGCATCAGGATCATATCGCCGCGGTGGCGAACGTGCTGAGCGACGCCGGCGTGGCCGTCGCCGTACACGCGATCCTCGACGGCCGCGACACGCCCCCGCGCAGTGCGCTGGGCTACTTGGAGCGCTTCGCGCACGAGGCGCCCGAGGCGAGCATCGCCACCGTGTGCGGGCGGTTCTACGCCATGGATCGGGACAAGCGATGGGATCGAGTCCAGCGCGCCTATGAGGGCATGGTCGCGGCTCGGGGCGAGACAGCCGCGAGCGCGCGGGAGGCGGTCGAGGCGAGCTACCAGCGCGACGAGGCCGACGAGTTCGTGCGCCCGACGGCAATCGGTGGCTACGCTGGCATGCGCGACGGTGACGCGCTGCTGATGCTCAACTTCCGCGCCGACCGTGCGCGCGAGATTCTGGAGACGCTGCTGCTACCCGAGTTCGACGGCTTCGAGCGATCGCGTCGGGTTGAATTCGCCAAGGCCGTCGGGTTGGCCGAGTACTCTTCTGCGCTGAACCCTCATCTCATGACGCTGTTTCCAGCCGAAGAGCTTAGCGAGTCTCTGGGCGAGGTGGTATCGCGTGCCGGGTTGCGCCAGCTGCGCATAGCCGAGACCGAAAAGTACGCCCACGTCACCTTTTTCTTCAATGGTGGGCGCGAGGAGCCCTTCGAGGGCGAGGAGCGGGTATTGATCCCCTCACCCAAAGTGGCCACCTATGACTTGCAGCCGGAGATGTCTGCGCCTGAGTTGACCGACCGTCTGACAGCGGCAATCGACTCCGGTGCTTTCGACCTGATCGTCGTCAACTACGCCAACTGCGACATGGTGGGCCACACAGGTAACCTGGGTGCGGCGATGCAGGCGGTGCAGGCGATCGACTCCTGCATGGCGCGCTTGGAAGAGTCCGTCACGCGAGCCGGCGGTTGCCTGTTGATGACCGCCGATCACGGCAACGCCGAGCAGATGTCGGACCCGCATAGCGGGCAGGCACACACCGCGCACACCATGAATCGTGTGCCGCTGGTGCTGGTTAACGCGCCTGCGTCGGTCACCAGACTCGGCGACGGCCGTCTCGCCGATCTGGCGCCCACGGTGCTCGCTCTCATGGGGCTCGATCAGCCCGCGGTGATGAGCGGGCGTAATCTAGTGAACGCGACGGTGGCGGCGCAGGCCGAGCGCGCCTGACACCGAAGCGAGCCAACACACGATCGTCACGCGAACGGAAATCGAGGAACATATCTATGAGCGAAATCGATACGCTGCGAGCCCGGGAAATTCTCGATTCCCGTGGCAACCCCACCGTTGAGGTGGACGTAACCTTGGATTCCGGGGCGTTTGGCCGGGCCGCCGTGCCCTCGGGCGCGTCGACCGGGGCCCACGAGGCTGTGGAGCTGCGCGACGGCGACGCTGGCCGATATCTGGGCAAAGGCGTACAGAAAGCAGTGGCAGCGGTCAACGACGTAATCGGGCCCGCGCTCGCCGGACGCGAGGCTCTCGATCAGGCGGAGATCGACAGGACCATGCTCGAACTCGACGGCACGCCCAACAAGGGCAAATTGGGGGCGAACGCCATCCTCGGGGTCAGCCTTGCTGTGGCCAAGGCCGCGGCAGACGAGTGCGGCCTGCCACTGTTCCGCTACGTGGGCGGTAGCCAGGCCCGCACCCTGCCGGTGCCCATGATGAATATCGTCAACGGCGGCGCCCACGCCGACAACCCGGTCGACATTCAGGAATTCATGATCATGCCGGTCGGAGCGGACAGCTTCCGCGAGGCGCTGCGGGCCGGCGCCGAAGTGTTTCACGCCCTGCGGTCGCGGCTCAAGAAGGCCAACCACAACACCAACGTCGGCGACGAGGGCGGCTTCGCGCCAGCGCTTGGCTCGAGCCGCGAGGCGCTGGAATTCATCGTTGCCGCGATCGCCGATGCCGGTTACAGGCCCGGCGAGGACGTGTATCTGGCGCTGGACTGCGCGGCATCCGAGTTCTACTCCGATGGCAAGTATCAGCTCAAGGGAGAAGGCAAGGAACTCGATTCCGAGGGCATGGCCCAGTACCTGGCTGGACTGTGTGACGGCTATCCCATCATTTCCATCGAGGACGGCATGGACGAGGACGACTGGGACGGCTGGTGCGCGCTAACAGAGCGGGTGGGCGAACGGGTGCAACTGGTGGGTGACGACCTATTCGTGACCAACAGCGTGCGCCTCGGCAAGGGCATCGAAATGGGCGCGGGCAACTCGATTCTCGTGAAGGTCAATCAGATCGGCACCCTCACCGAGACCCTGGAGGCGGTCGATCTCGCCCATCGTTCAGGCTACACGGCGGTGCTCTCACACCGTTCGGGTGAGACCGAAGACGCCACGATTGCGGACCTCGCGGTGGCCACGCAGTGCGGTCAGATCAAGACCGGTTCCCTGTCCCGCTCCGACCGATTGGCAAAATACAATCAGCTTTTACGCATCGAGGAGATCCTTGGCGATGCCGCCGTCTACGCGGGGCGACGGGTGTTGCGAGCTCAATCCAAATAACGAATGGAGTGGTCGAACATGCGTCGTACACGAAACGCGAAGATTTTAGCCACCCTGGGGCCAGCAAGCTCTGACAAGAAAATGATCCGGCAGTTGTTCGAGGCTGGCGCTGATGTCTTTAGGCTAAATTTCAGCCATGGCACGCACGAGGATCACCGCGAGCGACTCAGCATCATTCGCGAAGTCGAGCGGGAAGTGGGTCGGCCGATCGGCGTGCTCATGGACCTGCAGGGGCCGAAGCTTCGTGTTGGCAAGATGCGAGGCGGTGCCGTCGAGCTCAAGACGGGCCAGACGTTTCGGCTCGATCTGGATCAAGCCGAGGGCGATGAATCCCGTGCCCCGCTGCCGCATCCGGAAATTCTTGGCGCACTGCACCCTGGGGCCGAGCTGCTGCTTGACGACGGCAAGCTGCGGCTACAGGTCACGGAGTGCAGTCCGGACCACGCCGTAACGAAGGTCGAAGTCGGCGGGACTTTGAAAAACCAAAAAGGCGTCAACGTGCCGGGAGTCGCCTTGCCCATATCGGCTCTCACCGAGAAGGACAGGGCGGACCTCGTCTACGGGCTCGAGCTTGACGTGGATTGGGTGGCGCTGTCGTTCGTGCAGCGACCCGAGGACATACTTCAGGTACGCGAGATCGCGGGCGACCGCGTTGCCGTGATGGCCAAACTGGAGAAGCCCGCAGCCCTGAATCACTTGGACGAGATCATCAAACTCGTGAACGGAGTCATGGTGGCACGAGGTGATCTCGGCGTGGAGATGCCCCCTGAACAGGTGCCGGCAATCCAAAAACGTATCGTGCGAGCCTGCCGCCACGCCGGCAAACCCGTTGTCGTCGCCACCCAGATGCTGGAATCCATGATAACAGCACCCACGCCGACGCGTGCGGAGGCCACCGATGTCGCCACCGCGGTTTACGACGGCGCCGACGCCGTCATGCTATCGGCAGAATCGGCCGCGGGGGAATTCCCCATCGAGGCGGTGTCGATGATGAATCGCATCATCGAGCGTACCGAGAGTGACCCCTACTACCGTGAGACGGTGGACGCGCTGAAGCCGGAGCCCGAAGCCAACACGGCCGGCGCAATATGCGCTGCCATGAACCGTGCGGCCGAGGTGATGCCGCTGGTGGCAACCATCACCTACACGGACTCTGGGTCCACCAGCCTGCGCGCGGCGCGTGAACGGCCGCGAACACCGATATTGAGTCTCACGCCCACCGTGGCCACCGCGCGGCGCACCGCCTTGGTTTGGGGCGTCCATTCGGTAACGGCCAAGGAGTGCGCCAACGACGAATCGATTGTTGAACAAGCCTGTGAAATTGCGGAACGCGAGGGCTTTGCCAAGGCCGGTGACCATGTGCTCATAACCGCGGGTGTGCCCTTCCCGGCACCGGGTACGACGAACCTGCTGCGCATCGCACGCCTGCCGGGTTAGCTCGGGCTACCGGGTACCGGAGACCGACCGCAGGCGCCGCCCGACTCGATCCATCGAGCATCCAGGTGGTTGAACGCGCAGACTGAAAACAGAATTGAACGAGCACCGGCCATGACAAGCGAAGCCTTTCTGCAAGACTTATTTCCCAGCGAGCAGGCAATCCCGGACGCCTACAGGCTGGCGAGCGCGATCGAGCAGCGCGACTACCTGGTCGATGGCAAATTGGTGCAATGGGCCGGTGAACTCAGTCCGGTAAAGAGTCCGATATTTGTCAAGCGCGACGGAATCGAGGAGCAAGTGGTGATTGGGAGCACGCCGCTGCTGGATGCGGATGCCGCGATGCGCGCACTCGATGCGGCCGTCAAAGCCTATGATCTGGGTCATGGGGCTTGGCCGTCCATGTCGGTGGCGGAACGGATCGACCACGTGGAAGCGTTTCTGGTTCGCATGCGCGAGCAACGCGAGTCGGTCGTCAGACTGCTCATGTGGGAAATCGGCAAAAACCTGAAGGACTCCGAAAAGGAATTCGATCGGACCTGCGACTACATTGTCGAGACGATCAACGCGCTCAAGGACCTGGATCGGCGTTCCAGTCGCTTTGAAATCGAGCAGGGTACATTGGCCCAGATCCGACGGGTACCCATGGGCGTCACCTTGTGCATGGGGCCCTACAATTATCCGCTGAACGAGACCTTCACGACGCTGATCCCCGCCCTCATCATGGGCAATCCCGTGGTTTTCAAGCCGGCCAAATATGGTGTTCTGTTGATCCGCCCATTACTCGAGGCTTTCCGGGACAGTTTTCCGCCCGGCGTCATCAACGTGATCTACGGACGTGGCCGTGAGACCGTAGGCCACCTCATGGCCAGCGGCAAGCTGGACGTGTTCGCCTTCATCGGCACCAACAAGGGGGCGAGCGACCTGAAAAAGGCCCACCCCAGGCCCCATCGTCTGCGCGCCGTTCTTGGGTTGGACGCGAAAAATCCGGGCATCGTCTTGCCCGACGCGAATCTGGATCTCGCAGTACGTGAATGCGTCACGGGCGCGCTCTCGTTCAATGGACAGCGTTGCACGGCATTGAAGATTCTGTTCGTCCACCAGCGCATCGCCGACGAGTTCGTGCAACGATTTGCGCGGGCGGTAGCAGAATTGAAGCCCGGCATGCCGTGGGACCCGGGCGTGGCACTGACGCCATTGCCCGAGCCAGGCAAGGCGGAATACCTGACCAATGTCGTGAACGACGCCCTCGAGAAAGGTGCGCGAATTGTCAACGAAAACGGCGGCGCGACCCGCGAGACCTTTTTTTATCCCGCTGTCCTCTATACGGCGAATCGCGACATGCGTATCTACAATGAGGAGCAATTTGGTCCGGTGGTCCCCGTTGTCCCCTACAATGACACCAGTGAAGTAATCGACTACGTCATCAATTCCAATTTTGGCCAGCAGTTGAGTATTTTCGGTCAGGACTCGGGACAGGTCGCGCGCTTGATTGACGCTTTTGCCAATCAGGTTGGCCGCATCAATCTGAATGCCCAATGCCAGCGAGGCCCGGACACATTCCCGTTCAACGGTCGTAAGGACTCTGCAGAGGGCACCCTGTCTGTCGCGGATGCACTGAGGCAATTCTCGATACGCACATTGGTCGCGTCGAAGCACGATGAGGCGAGTAAGGCACTCATCGGCGACATCATTCGCAAGCGGGAATCGGCCTTCCTGACAACCGATTTTATCTTTTGAGGAGATCCTGACCCATGACAGTCCGCGTCGCCATCAATGGTTATGGCCGAATAGGTCGAAACGTACTTCGGGCTTTGTACGAGTCCGGTCGCACCGATGAAATTCGCATCGCCGCCATCAACGACTTGGGCGATGCCGAGACCAATGCGCATTTGACCCAATACGACACCACCCACGGCCGCTTTCCCGGCAAAGTCGTCGTCGAGGACGGGCACCTGGTCGTCAATGGCGACGTCATTCAAGTGACCGCCGAGCGCAACCCCTATGCACTGCCCTGGCACGAATTCGACATCGACGTGGTGCTGGAGTGCACCGGGCTATTCACCAGCAAGGAAAAAGCGTCCGGGCATCTGGAAGGCGGCGCCGACAAGGTGGTGATATCCGCGCCCGGCGGCAGCGACGTGGACGCGACGATCGTCTACGGGGTCAACCACCACATTCTCAAGCCGGAACATCGGGTCATCTCCAATGCTTCCTGCACCACGAACTGCCTGGCGCCCCTGGCCAAGGCCCTGCACGAGACGATCGGCATCGAGAGTGGGCTCATGACGACGGTTCATTCCTACACCAACGATCAAGTGCTGACCGACGTCTACCACAAAGACCTGCGCCGCGCCCGTTCAGCCACTCAATCCATGATTCCAACAAAGACCGGGGCAGCGGCGGCCGTGGGACTGGTGCTGCCGGAGATTGCCGGGCGTCTGGATGGATTTGCTGTGCGCGTGCCCACCATCAACGTCTCTCTGGTGGATCTCACTTTCTTCGCATCGCGTCAGACGAGCGTGGAGGAGATTCATTCGGTGGTGCGCGATTACGCGGACGGCCCGCTCAAGGGAATTCTCAAGTTCAACGACGCGCCGTTGGTATCGGTGGATTTCAATCATGAGCTCGCCTCGTCCGTCTACGACGCATCCCTGACCCGAATCAGCGAAGATCGGCTCGTCAAAGTCTGCTCCTGGTACGACAACGAGTGGGGCTTCTCCAACCGTATGCTCGACACCACGATGGCACTGGTCGCCGCCGGGTAGGGCGTTCCGCCGGAGGGACGCCCTATCCGGCGGCTGTACCCGTCAATTCGTCCCACGAAGCCGATCTCCCGTTCGCGATCGCATCGAATCATCCGTCCTCCAACGCGGTCGCCAGATCTATCCACGGTGTGAACTGTTCTCCGATTCTTCGGTGGCAAGAGCACTAAGGGTAGACTACATTCTCCAGCACGAGTTGCCCGAATCGCGCGGTCGGGATGGTGTTGTACCCGCGCTCGCGGTTTTTTCGTGGTGGCTCCCCGCAACCGCCAATTACTAGAAAAGATTTTCTATTCGGAGGAAAAAATGAAGCTCAAAGCAGCTTTAATTGCTGGCGTAAGCCTAAGCGCGGCGGTCCTGGGAGCACCCCAGGCGGGAGCCGCGAACATTTCAATCTCGTGCGGTGCTGTTGGAATGGAGTTGACCCTTTGCGAGACGGGCGCCAAGGCATGGGCCGAAGAAACTGGCAATGAGGTCAGCGTCGTATCGACACCAAACTCCACGACCGAGCGTCTGGCACTTTATCAGCAGCTCCTCGCCGCAGGCGCCACTGATGTGGACGTGTTTCAGATCGACGTGATTTGGCCTGGCATTCTGGCCAATCACTTTATCGACCTCAAGCCCCATACCAACGGCGCCGAGTCCGAGCACTTCGAGGCGATCGTCAAGAACAACACTGTCGAAGATCGTTTGGTCGCCATGCCGTGGTATACCGACGCTGGGGTGCTCTACTATCGCAGCGACCTGCTGGAGAAGTACGAGCTACAACCGCCAATGACCTGGGACGAGCTCACTGCGGCCGCCCAAAAGATCCAAGAGGGTGAGCGGGGCGAGGGTAACGACAAGTTTTGGGGCTTCGTTTGGCAAGGCCGTGCCTACGAGGGGTTGACCTGCGACGCCCTGGAATGGGTGGCGAGCCACAATGGCGGCACCGTCGTCGATGAAACCGGGAAGATCACCATCAACAACCCGAACGCCGTCGCCGCCATCGACAAGGCTGCGGGCTGGGTAAAGTCGATTACACCGGAGGGCGTGCTGAATTACGCTGAGGAGGAGGCGCGCGGTGTCTTCCAGTCCGGCAATGCGGCGTTCATGCGCAATTGGCCCTATGCGTGGTCCCTTGCGCAAAGCGACGACAGCGCCGTCAAGGGCAAAGTTGGCGTCGTGGCACTACCGAAAGGCGGGGAGGCAGGCCGTCACGCGTCCACACTGGGCGGTTGGCAGCTTGCGGTATCCAAGTATTCCGAGAATGCGGAAGCGGCCGCCTCTTTGGTGAACTATTTGACTTCCAGCGCTGAGCAGAAGCGCCGCGCCATTGAAGGCTCCTACAACCCGACAATTGCGGCACTCTACGAAGACGCCGATGTGCTAGCCGCCAACCCCTTCTTCGGAGAGCTCTACGACACCTTCGTCAACGCGGTTCCGCGTCCTTCCACCGCGACCGGTTCCAAGTACAACCAGGTCAGCAACGAGTTCTGGAACGCCGTGTTTTCGGTGCTTGCCGGTAAGGCGACCGCCGAGGAAAGTCTGGCGAATCTGGAAAAGAAGCTGACCCAATTGAGCAGGGGCGGCCGCTGGTAGTGGACCTTGCTCCCCGGCAC
>JBFGYN010000021.1:0-16825 GCA_041587415.1 Candidatus Competibacterales bacterium
CTATTGATTGTCTAATTAAGCATGTTGACATAAACTAGACGCTGTCGATACCATTGCGGACAGCCGGTGGAAACGTGATCGCAACGCTCGCCGTCGGCTCGATCAATAACGGGCGAGCAGGAACGCGCTACGGAGCGCAGAGCGAGTCGAAGGCGGAAGGTGTGCCACGCGATGCTGAACATGAACCTGCGTCGAGTGCGCGCCCTGCCGGAAAACCAACGCAGCCCTCTACAAGGGATCAAGGGGCGTTCCGCACTTCGCTGAGAAAACAGGGACGGCCCGGCACTCTCTGCGGTCCGCCGATAGTGCAGGCACCGGCGCCGCGATCAATCTGTGACGTTCTGCAACGAGAGCGTCGGATAAGTCTGAACAAGGAGCATGACATGAAGGCGCAAATGCTAATGCGTGTACTCGCCGCCACCGCCCTCGCGTTCGCACTGGTGACGGTCTTTGATACCAGATCGGCTCGAGATGCCTCCTTGGAAATTCCCTATTCGCAGTTCCTGGCCGATGTGAAAGCGGGACGTGTGGCATCGGTCCGAATCGAAGGGGATCGCATCGTCGGATCACAGAGTAGTGGCCAAAGCTTCCGCACTTTTGCCCCGACCGACCCTGGCCTCATCGGCGACTTGGTGCAGTCGGGTGTCACGATAGAAGCCCGACCGGCGCCGCAACCCGGACTTCTCGCCCGCCTGTTCGCGTCGGCATTCCCAATCGTGCTACTCATTGGCGCCTGGGTATGGCTCATGCGCCGCCAAGGAATGGGAGGCGGTGGTACGACCGGCATTTTTGGTTTTGGAAAAAGCCAGGCGCGGCGCGTCGAGGCAGGAGCGGTGAAGGTTCGGTTGAAAGACGTCGCCGGCGTCGAGGAGGCGAAAGAGGAAGTCGGCGAGCTGGTGGAATTTCTCCGCGACCCGTCGCGCTTCGAGCGCCTTGGCGGAACGGTGCCCCGGGGCGTGCTGATGGTGGGCCCGCCGGGCACGGGCAAAACGCTGCTGGCGCGGGCCATTGCCGGTGAAGCGGAGGTGCCGTTCTTTACCGTATCCGGGTCAGACTTCGTTGAAATGTTCGTTGGCGTCGGAGCGTCGCGCGTGCGTGACCTGTTCAAGCAGGCCAAAGAAAACGCGCCGTGCATCATCTTCGTCGACGAAATCGATGCAGTCGGTCGCCGACGCGGTGCAGGTCTTGGCGGAGGCCATGATGAGCGCGAGCAGACACTTAACCAGATGCTGGTCGAGATGGACGGTTTCGAAGGCAACGAGGGAGTCATCATCGTTGCCGCCACCAACCGCCCGGACGTCCTGGATCCAGCGCTGCTGCGTCCCGGACGCTTCGACCGCCAGGTGATCGTGCCCCTTCCCGACGTCAATGGCCGCGCCCAGATTCTGGAACTCCACATGCGTAAAGTGCCGATTGCCGACGATGTGGACGCCGGCGTGATCGCGCGGGGAACGCCCGGATTTTCCGGAGCGGATTTGGCGAACCTGGTCAACGAAGCAGCCTTGCTGGCCGCTCGAGCTCGCAGCGACCGCATCGACATGCTGTTTTTTGAGCAGGCCAAGGACAAGATCATAATGGGCGCGGAACGCCACTCCGTCATAATGACGGAAGAAGAGCGCCTCCGGACTTCCTATCACGAAGCGGGCCATGCCATCATCGGCCGGCTCGTGCCGGAGCACGACCCGGTTCACAAGGTAAGCATCATCCCCCGCGGGCGTGCCTTGGGTGTAACTACGTTTCTACCCGAGCGAGACCGGTATAGCGCCACCCGTCGAAGACTTGAGAGCGAAATCACCACTCTGTTCGGCGGGCGCGTTGCCGAGGAGCTCGTGTACGGTCATGACTCGATTACCACCGGCGCGGAGAATGACATCGAGAGAGCGACGGCAGTCGCCCGAAACATGGTGACGAAGTGGGGCTTTTCCGAAGATTTGGGTCCGCTCTCCTACGATGAGGAGGACGACGAAGTTTTTCTTGGCCGCTCGATCAGCCGCGGCAAACAGCTCTCGGACGAAACAGCCTCGAAAGTCGATTCGGAAGTGCGGGCCATCATTGAACGAAATTACGAGCGTGCCCGCACTCTGCTCGTCGAGCATCGCGACTCGCTCGAAATCATCGCCAAGGCGCTTTTGGCGCGTGAGACGTTGTCGAGCGATCAAATTGATGCGCTTGTGGAGGGCCGGGCGATTGACGACCCCCCGGATTGTGACGGGCAGCGAAAGCCGCCGCGCAGCGACGTCGATAACGACTCGGCCAAGAGCCGGAACGGTCGCATCGGTGGGCCCGTAGAGCAGTATTAATGGTCTGCCGCCCAACGCCGACGCTGCATTGTCATCTGGGGAGTGCGCCCGATCTTGGCCAGACCAGTTTCTTCCATGACGCGGAAAGTCGATGCGAAATAGCGACTTTCCGCGTTATTGGAGACAAGTTGCGGCCAGATCCAGCGAGAAATCGGTTCGCTAAGGAATGGCATAACGGCTGACATCCCTACAGGTCTCTGTTCGGTCGAAAGCAATAACCGGGAGTGGACGTCCGGCGCGTCCTTCGGGCACAGATTGTTGCTTCCGCGATCGCGAAATGTAACAGACAAGGCGAACCTATTGGCTCGGTCGGGTGTAGAGTTTCGCGCAAACCGCTTGCAACCCGTGAGATAGGCTGGTGCTGTGTTTGCCGCGCAATAGCAGCCGCGCGGTGAAGGTAAACGCCGCCTGCAAGCACGCTGGCAACCGGTGAATCAGCGCATTCTACGGAAGATGGAGATCGCAAACGCGCTTGTGTGCACGCGGTCGATCAGGTGTTGTGGCGCGCCAAGCGAATCCGGATCGGACCACGCAACTCGGCGGCATCGACGATTTTGCCGCGCTGAATGATCTCCACCACTCCAGCGTGTGCCAGCCTGCGTGCCGCCCGTCGAGTGGGCTCCATCAGTGCGCGCCAATCGCCGTCGCCGCGAACCGCTCGCGCCACCTCGCTTGGGCATAGGCTGGCATGATCAACTCGACTCGCGAGCAGGCTGACAATCGTTCTTTCGAGCGCCCGGTCCGTGGCAGATATCTTCCGCCGCCGGCAGGCTTTCGAGCAGTAGCGAACCGAGTCCCATACGCGCGCCCAGCGGGCACGAAGTTCGACCGTGCGGCCGCAGCTAGGACATATTTTTGTCTGCGAATTAGTCACCACCCGCCTCAAAACCAGTAGCTCATCACGTCGCCAAACCTCACTCTCTGACCCTTGCATCCAGGAATCAGCTTCTGCGAAATCTCACTTTGTCGAATTCACGTCTTCGCTCGTCTCGTTGCTCGGTCTTGGTGATGCAAAACCGATCCACGCTCTCGCTCGCGCCCTGCATCTTCGCGACTCGCCGATTGTGTCAAAGACGACGCCCTGCCAGGGAGCGGAGGCCAAGTGCCTGCTCTCGAAGCCGGCGAGGACTCCGCGGGTTGGAGCTCGGTCGCAAGGTCAAGAGTCACCACTGCGTGCGCAGATAGGGATTATCCGAGCAAAATGCTAGCCCCACGAAGACTGCGGCGGCTGCCCGTCGGTTTCGACCCACGTACACTGATAGATGGACACCGCGATGATTTGTTGTGTGGATGGACGCCGGGCGGGCTTCGCTCCCGGCAGAGCGCTCAAGATCCGCCAGCTCGACCCGACTTGTCCAGGTGCGCCGCGATCCGCTGCATGCCGGGGCGGACCCGTAGGAAGACGCGGTACAGCCCTTCCAACAGAAGCGCCAGGGGCGGGGCGCGAAGCAGGCGACCAAGCGGCCGAAATCCGGGCAAGTTGGCCCAAATCTCGGCGAATGCCCGACCACCTGAGATAAGCCGGCCCCGATTTGTCCGAACGTGGAATCGCGAGAGAGCGTCGCAAACGCTCAAGTCTGAATCCACGACGGGGCCCTGCGCTCTGCCAACGTCGACCCAGGCGATACGGTCCGCACCGCGGCGGCGTCGGTAAAAGTCAATCTCGCGCCTGCACAGCGGACACGCCCCGTCGTAGTAAACAGTAAGCGCAGGTTTGCTCGCCTGAGCAAGCGCAGGCGATTGGAGGGCAGGTAGATCGAGCTTCTGTTCAGCTGCGACCGTTCGTGATGCGTGGGTTTGGCTCATGGTCTGTCGTTCTTCATATGGCCTCCCAGTGTAGCTTGCCTGCTCAAAAATGTCTAATTACTGTCTAATAATAAGTGCCGAATGTATCTAGATGTCGAAGTACGGTCGACGCATGGCTGACCGAATTTTTTCGTGGAGATCGCCTGAATGCGCAGGTGAAGTTGGCTGTACCGGCGTATTGTGCGGGGGGATCGATCATGACTTGGCTACTCGAAAGGCTGTGTTCGACCGATATCGATTCGGCGACATCGATGGAAATGCGATCCCGGGAGTCGGCGCCGGGTTTGGCCCGGACCGAGGCACGATGCCTTTACGCCGAATTTACCGGAGGGAGAGGCTGATCCTACCCGTTGCGGCGACTTGAAATAGTGCGTCCGATGCGCCCGTTTCTCTCGAGCCCGAGTCAGCAGAAGGTGGTTTGGGTTTCCACAGCTGCTCGTCGCCAGCATGTCATCAGAGCCCAAAGGCCAAGTCGTAACCTTCTGGGGAAAAATCGTGTCGGGAAGCTGTCGCGATCGATCATGCCGTCGGCCATACCTGAATTGGCAAACAGCCCAAGCACTTTGCCGATCTGGCACTTGCTCGAGCTGCTCGCGAGCGAAAGCCAATTCGTGGTTTTTTCCTTCGCCTCCGCGGGTAGTTCGCGTGCGTCCGTCCGCGCGCTTGGATTCGGCCTTGTGGGCACCGGTCAACACAAGAAGATGCTGCCCCGGGAGTTTCCGGACAGGATCGACAAAGGCTTCGCGCAGAGTACTCAATCCAACCCTGACCTGCCCTGCCGATATGCCAGTCGCAGGTTGGTATTCACGTAGCACCTATACTTTACGCCAGTGGCGGGCGGAATGAATGTCAAAGGCCGGGAAGCTTCGCAAGCCCAGTGTCGCGGCGAGCCGAGAAGGATCCGGAGGGCTGCAAGACGTGCGCTTGGATGTCATTCCGGATCACGTGCAATGTCATTGCCCATGGATATTCGAGAATGCATTTCGCCCATTCGAATGAGCGTTGCGAGCAAGCCCACAAGCGCCGGTAGGCATGTCGACTGTTGCTGATCCCGGAGCGGGTGCGCGCGTCTTCATTTCCTATTCGCGGTCAGACATTGCTTCTGTCGAACCCCTGCGTGACGACCTGATTGCTCGGGGATTCGACGCGTATCTCGATATCCATGACATAAAACCGGGCGAGCCCTGGCGCGAGCGTTTGGACTCGTTGATCAAGTCCGCCGAAAAGGTCGTTTTCATCATCAGCCCGGACTCCATTGGCTCCGATGTCTGCGAGTGGGAGATTGATCACGCGGAGAGACTCGGCAAGAGTGTGCTGCCGGTCGTGATTCGGGATACGGCGCCGGACACCGTGCCTGGCCGGCTCAGCCGCCTGAATTTCATCCACATGCGAAGCTCGGAGGAGCGCGCCACCGGCCTCCCTTTGCTCGTCGATGCGCTCTCGACGGATCTTGCCTGGGAACGCGAGAAGTCCCGCATCAACGAGCTGGCCATCACCTGGGACAAAGCGCAGCGCCCACAGAGACTTCTGATCCACTCCGACGAGGGAATTGTCGCGGCCGAACGCTGGCGCGACGAATATCCGGCGACGTCCCCCCCGCCCACAGACCTGCAACTCGCTTTCATCTCGGCGAGTCGACGCGCAAATTCGCGCCGGCAGCGTCGATTGCTCGTCACCAGCGTGGTCGTCGCAGGGCTCACCGCAGCTCTGGCGATGCTTGCCTTCATGCAGCGGCAAGAGGCCGTGACACAACGGGCGCGGGCGGAGCAGCAGAAGTCTGCGGCGGAGGCTGCCGCAGTTCAGGCGAGTCGCGAGGCTTGGTTCGCGAGGCAAAACGAGTTCAATGCGCTTGCTGCGCACTCCTCGGTTGCCCTGCAGGAGCGCCGTCCGGTCGATGCCGTCAAGCGAGCGCTTGCCAGTTGGCCGGCGAGCAAACGTCGAAATCTTCCGCAGGTAAGAGCAGCCGTGCGCACGCTCTCCGATTCGCTGCCGTTCCAACATGAACGCCTACGATTCGAAGGTCATGGCGACGTGGTCACGAGCGTCGCTTTCTCGACCGATGGAACGAGGCTCGCGACGGCGGGCAACGATGGAAAGGTGCGAATCTGGGACCCGGAAACCGGCATGGAGATCACTCAACTCGAGGCTCACGTGGGTGCGATCCGGAGCGTCGCATACCTATCCGACGGAGAGCACCTCGCCACCAGCGGCGACGACGGCACCGCACGCTTGTGGACCATTGCCACGGGGCAGGACGATGCGGGCCTTCAGTGGGCCGGTGCCGATCTGCGGGTGGTGGCGTTTTCGCCGGACGGGACGTACGTCGTCACCGCTTTCGAAAGCAACGAGGCAAACATTTGGGAAGTCAGCTCGGGGCGGATGTCGGCCAGTCTTGTTGGGCACAGTGCGTGGTTGGCATCCCTTGCATTTTCGCCCGACGGCAAACGTGTTGCCACTGGAGCGGACGATGGAACCGTGATCATCTGGGACGCCGCTCGCGGGCGGCAGCTCACACGACTTTCGGGACATACAGGCCCGGTTCAAAGCGTTGCATTTACCGGGGACGGGGCCCGCGTCGCATCGGCAAGTCATGACGGCACGGCACGCGTCTGGGATGCCGCCACAGGGGAGCAGCTCGCACGATTGCAAGGACACGATGGCGGGGTGTTCTGCGTCGCGTTCTCGGCAGATCAGACGCGACTCGTCACCGGTTCCGCCGATGGAACAGCGAGGCTTTGGGATACCACGAACTATCAAGAGATCGTCCAATTGGCAGGACACGAAGGCTGGATCCTGGACGTAGCGTTTTCATCCGATGGAACGCGGGTCGCCACCGGGAGCACGGACAAGACGGCGCGGATCTGGGACGTTGCCGTCGCACGCGAGCCGACGAGACTTCAGGGGAATGAGCGCTCTGCGCACTCGGTGGCCTTCTCACCCGACAACGCACACATCGCCACCGGGGGCCACGCAGACTACTCCGCGCGAATCTGGGACGCGACCACCGGTCGGGAAGTCGGGCGCCTTAGCGGGCACGAAGGCAAAGTCTACAGTGTCGCGTTCTCGCCGGACGGGACGCGTCTCCTCACCGGGGGCGGCGACCATACGGCCAGGCTCTGGGACCGCGAAACCGGACATGAGACCGCGCGGCTCGAAGGGCATCGAAACCCGGTCGTCAGCGTCGCCTTCTCCCTCGACGGCGCCCTCGCCGGCACCGGAAGCTGGGACGGCACCGTACGAATTTGGGAAACGGAGAGCGGAAAAGAAACGACCATGATCGACGCAAAAGGTATCTCCGTGCGCGGCGTCGCATTTTCGGCGGACGGCAAGCGTATCGCCGGCGCGTTGAGTGACGGCACAGCACGAATTTGGCGCGTCGGCGACGGGGACGAAACCGCACGATTCCGCGGACGTGAGGGCATCGTTTGGGCCGTCGCACTCTCGCCCGGCGGCGAGCTCCTGGCGACCGGCAGCGATGGCGGTGAAGCGCGACTTTGGGCGGTCGTCGGACAGCGCGAGATAGCCCGATTCGAAGGCGATGGAAATTACGTGAAAAGTGTTGCCTTCTCACCGGATGGCACTCGCCTTGTTACTGGGGACGATTATGGCAACGCGCGGATTTGGGATACGACCACTGCTGTGGAGCTCGTTAGGCTGCCCGTCTACGGGGGAGTCTACGGCGTTGCCATGTCGCCCGACGGCGAACGACTCGCCACCGGAGGAAATCGAGGCGCCGCCGGAATCTGGGACATTTCGAGCATTCCCGCCGGTAACGCATTTCTAATTGCGTGCGCCCAACTACCCATGCGAATCGGAGTCGTGGAGTCGGCCCCCTTCGCGCTGCCGCCCGATCAGCCCGTCGGCTTCTCTGAACCGATTTGTGCCGACGACTATGATCCACCGCTGCCTTGGTGGATGACGCCGGACGGCGTGGAGCCGAGGCCGCCCGGCGGCACAGAGTAGTGTCCATTCGGCGCATCCCGCGTGAGCGACACGCAAAACAGGATGGCAAAGACAAGGCGGGTACGCGACAGCTTCGCGGCTGCCTTTGGCTGTGCAAATCGGACGTCCTGCCGATTTGTCGGAGTCGGTAGCGAGGACCCGTTTCAGGCGCTGCGCTCGAGGCTCATTGCGGCCCGGCGTTCGGCCGATGTCGGCTCTTCCGCATCCTCCCTGGCGGAATGCCGACTGCCTTGGCTTCGCTTGGCCGGCGCCATCCGCGCGCTGTGTTCGCTGTTCGGCTGTTGACAGAAGAGCCCCGCGCCCAGACAGTGCGGGCGTTTCTCTCAGACCGGAGACATGTTCGTGCGCCAACTGGTCGACGCCCGCTGGTTCGAGATGACGGTCATGGCCGTGATCGTGGTCAATGCAATCACGCTCGGCCTCGAGACCTGGCCGCCTGCCATGACGGCGGCCGGAGGCCTGCTGAGTGCACTGGACCGCGCCGCGCTGTGGGTGTTCACCGTCGAGATCGGACTCAAGCTCTGGGCCTATCGCAGCCGCTTCTTCAGGAGCGGTTGGAACGTCTTCGACTTCACCATCGTCGCCATCGCCTGGATCCCGGCGGTCGGGCCACTTTCGGTGCTGCGGGCCTTGCGAATTCTGCGAGTGCTCAGGCTGGTATCGGTGGTGCCGCAGATGCGCATTGTGGTTGGCGCGCTGATCGGCGCCCTGCCTGGCATGGCCTCCATTATCGCCGTGCTGCTCCTGGTGTTCTACATCTCGTCAGTTATGGCCACCAAGCTGTTCGGTGGCACGTTCCCCCAATGGTTCGGCAGCGTCGGCGAGTCGATGTACAGCCTGTTTCAAATCATGACCCTGGAGAGCTGGTCCATGGGCATCGTCCGCCCGATCATGGAGCTCCACCCCTACGCCTGGCTGTTCTTCGTGCCCTTCGTGGTGGTTACCAGCTTTGCAGTGCTGAACCTGTTCATCGCACTCATCGTGAACTCCATGCAGGGGGCTCACTTACAGGATCGTGAGAGCGCCGAAGCGGCGGCAGACCGGGCGCACGACGAGCGCGAGGTCCTGCATCAGGAACTCGCCGCATTGCGGGTCGAGATCGAGCGCCTACAGCGAGACCTGGTTGGACGCAGTGGCGCTTCCCCCCGCGGCGAGGGACACGCTGACGACGGCGCCAGGGACGAAGCGTCGACAAATAATTGAAGCGGGCCAGACTGGTGTCGAAGCCACCGCTCGCCACAATGCTTTCCACCAGCAAATTTGGCCTGATATTGGGCGCCACCCAGGCGCGATAGATCCCGAACAGCACAAGACCACCGCGGGTTCAAGGTGTCCGCGATGCGCCGGTCGGGCACGAAGGCGCCGGTGGGGAGCGCCGCCGCTTTGGTCGCAACTCAAGTCCCACTACGCCCTCCCTACGTCACGACCAACACGACATCGGCATGCTCATCACAAACGGCCGGGCCGGGGGACTGCACGCTGCTCCCACGGGCACCTGTATGACGTTCTTGGCTTGGGACGGCTGTCGGAGTGCACGCGTACTTCTCCGTGGGCGTAGGCAAGAGACCTCGTCCGAGCGCCGGATGCCGGAAATCTGCACGTCCAGTGCGACGAGCGTCGACAGGAAACGAAGCGATGGTCCAGACTGAGTCTCCAGTGTTGGGCGAAAGCCGCCGGCAACAGCTCCGCTCTGTGACCTGTCGCTATCGCCCAGTCGTCGACTCTACCCGGGCCGCTCGAAATCGCTCCAAGTGATTGTGTCAACAAATCTATTTTGCATTCGCTAGAACACAGTATGTCGCCAGCAGCGCTCTTTCGGCGGTAGCACAACCGTGGCGGCTTCGAGCACCACTAACCCGGATACTTCATCAGGGACCCCGGATACTGGCGGAATTCGCAGCCGTCCGGGCGGGGAAGATGGCTGCTTGCGCGATGCAATCGAACTACGCCGCCTTCGCCGCCCCTGTTCAGTTCGCGATCTTATCGGTGGCGTCGGGCAGCTCAGCCCCCGAGCACGTCGCGCCAGGAATGCGCGGGCGCGAAGCCCACAAGCCTCTTGGCCTTGTCGTTCGCGTAGAAGGTCTCCTGCGCGCCCATCTCCCGGCGCCGCTCGACGCCCTCGTAGAAGCGCGCACACACCTCCGAGTTGCTCAGGCCGACCGAGAGATCGTCGTTCGAGACGTTGAACACCTCGTAGCCGAGTCCGTCGGTGGCGAGGCAACGATCGACCATCTGGCCCAAGTCGCGCGCGTCGATATAGGCGAAGATGTTGCGCCGCCGCAGCGCAGGGTCGTCCATGTAGGCGGGGAAGTCTTTGGCGTATTCATGCGGCTCGATCACGTTGTTGATGCGAAGCCCGTAGATGTCGGCGCCGGTGCGCGCCTGAAAGGAGCGGGCCGTCGCTTCGTTGACGACCTTGGACATGGCGTAGCTGTCCTGCGGCACGGTTGGATGCTCCTCGTCCACGGGAAGATACGCCGGCTTTACCTCCCCGTCGTGGAAGCAGATGCCGTAGGTCGTTTCGGACGAGGCGAAGACCAGCTTGCGGATGCCGAGCTTCGTTGCGGCATCCAGCACGTTGTAGGTGCTCATCACGTTAACGCGGTAGGTCTCGTTGTCGGGCTTGATGAGGATGCGCGGCACAGCGGCGAAATGCACGATCGCGTCGTAGCGCGGCACGCCGATCCCGGGCTCCAGCTCGTCGAAGCCCGCGTAGGCATGCGCCGCGTTGAAGACCTGGCCCGCGTCGGTGAGGTCGCAGATCAAGTTGTCCACGCCCGGATGCTCGAACGGCACGAGGTCGAGATTGGTGACGCGGTGGCCGCGCTCCATGAGATAGGGAATCGCGTGGCGGCCGGCCTTGCCCGAGCCGCCGGTGAACAGAATGCGCATGGTGTCTCCCCTCGCGTACAGCCCGCATCGCTCACCAGGCCGCTCTAATCTGGTCTAAGCATGGGACTGTATGCACAATTTCCGAAAAAGACCGAAAACAGTGTGTCACGGGCATCGCTCTCCCGGCGATAGCGCGATCTTGGCGGCCCATTTTGGGCACGCACTTCCCTGCAACCGGTCGCTACGGCGACGCTTTCCTCTCCAAGTGCGCACCCGGAACCACCACAACCGCACTCTCATCCGGCAGCCCGGTGAGCGATGCCGGCTAGGTCCAGTGCTATCAGTGTGGCTCACCTAGAGCGTCCGTTGCCATCAGACCAGTTCATCCGTCCCTCTCCGCCACCATGGTGCGCCCGCTGTTGCGGGCTTTGCCTTGTCGGCTTCCAGGAAGATGCGCGAGTCGGAATTGCGGACGGTTGACCGGGATGGCTGCAATTCAGCGATGTTCATCCTTGGTTGAGATGGGTGTAGTGTCTAGCTGTGCCAAAACGCGCCTGGGCGGTTCGAAAATCAACGCACTCGGGGCATCGAGATTTTTCGGTCTGACGCGCCTGCCAAAATTTCGGCTGCCCCGCATGGTCGACCAACTATCAGGTGTCCGGTCAAAGGCTTTGGATAGGCAAAGTGCCAGGCCTCAGGGGCTCGACGAGCGCGAACATAAGCTCAATCAGTCATTCACTCATTGGTCGAACTCGATCGTTCCGATACCCGTTCTGGCCCCGCGCTGGTGACTCGACCTTTCCGACCGTGCACGGGTAAAGAGGGTGGGGAACGTCGATTACCATGGTTGGAGATTGCTGAACGACCCTCAACATTCCGGCAGTGATGGATTATGGCAGTTTCAGAACAGGGCAATAGGGACCAGGGGCCCCAATGCAGCGTGGATTTCGCGCTTCAGGGTGGCGGATCTCACGGTGCTTTCACTTGGGGCGTGCTCGAGCGCTTTCTCGAGGATCCCGGGATCGACATCGGAGGACTCAGCGGAACGAGCGCGGGCGCGATGAACGCGGTGGTATTGGCGTCCGGGTATGCCAATGGTGGACGCAAGGGCGCGCGCGCGGCACTTGCGGCCTTCTGGGACACGGTTTCGTCGGTTGGGACGGGAAACCCGCTGCGGCATACGCCTTTCGATGCCTTGTTCGAGCCCTGGCTGCCGGCCGGGTCGGGTGTGCTGAAGTTCTTCGATGTGGTCTCGCGCGTGATCTCTCCCTACCAGATCAATCCGTGGAACATCAATCCGTTGCGTGATGTGGTCAAAAAGCACGTGGATTTTGCCGCGATTCGCCAATGCGAAGAGCCGAAGGTCTTCGTCAGTGCAACGAATGTGCGCACCGGTCACCATCGGATATTTCGAAACAGGGATGTGAGTATCGAGGCCGTGCTGGCGTCCGCCTGTCTACCGGTAATCTTTCATGCCGTGGAAATCGGCGGTGAGGCCTATTGGGACGGAGGCTATGCCGCGAATCCGGCTCTGCTTCCATTGATCGCCGAGAGCGCACCGAGCGACCTGGTCATGATTCAGATCAACCCGGTCGAGCGTCCCGGCGTCCCGCGAACGGCGCACGACATTATCGACCGCATCAATGAAATCAGCTTTAACAGCAGCCTGAATCAGGAACTGCGGACCATCGCCTTGATCAAGCGGCTGCTGAAGGAGGAAGAGGCATCAGGGCACAGTTACCGTGCCCAACTGTTCTCGAAAGTCGATGCCTTACGTATCCATCGCGTCGAGGCTCAGAAAGAACTCAACCGGTTTGGGGCGTCGACTAAGTTGAGCGCCGACCGGCATTTCATCCAGCGGTTGCACGATATTGGTTACAGGGCCGCCGACGCTTGGCTCGAGCGCCATCGCGAGGATCTCGGCCAGCTTTCGACCGTCGAATTGGCCCCGGACTATGCTGAGCAGGCCGGGCTAAAACTCGAGAGCACTATTTCATGAGCATCCTCGGTATCGTGTTGGCGTTGGCACTTTTGATCTATTTGGCCTACCGCGGCATCAGCGTGCTGGTGCTGGCACCGCTGGTCGCGGCCGTTGCCGTGGCCTTCGACGCGGGCGCGCCGTTGCTGGCTAGCTACACGCAGATGTTCATGCCCGCGGCGGGGCGGTTCATCGCGTTGTATTTCCCGCTTTTCCTGCTCGGCGCAATTTTCGGCCGATTCATGGAAGATAGTGGCGCGGCGAATGCCATTGCGCTGCGGTTTGTGGATTGGCTCGGCGCGCGCAACGCCATCCTGGCGGTCGTGCTGGCGTGCGCCTTACTGACCTATGGCGGCGTGTCGCTGTTCGTCGTGGCTTTTGCAATCTATCCCATTGCCGTTGCGATGTTTCGCAACGGGGACATACCCGCGCGGCTGATCCCCGCGACCATCGCACTGGGCGCCTTCACCTTTACTATGACTGCGTTGCCCGGTACGCCGGCCATCCAGAATGCGATCCCCATGCCCTATTTCAATACGACACCATTCGCAGCCCCGGGGCTCGGCGTGATCACCGGTCTGGTCATGTTTGGTGTCGGTATCATGTGGCTGGCCTACCGCGCGCGTTCGGCAGCGATATCCGGGGAAGGATATGCGAGCCTTGGCCCCGGACCCGAGAGGCCGCCGCTGCGCGAGTTACGAGAACATGCCCAAGGCGAGGGCTACGACCTGTTGGAGCTCGGCCCAGCGACTGCGGCGCCGGCCGAGACAGGTGTGTCTTTTTGGCTTGCTACCACCCCGATCATCTTGGTTGTTCTCCTCAACTATGCTTTTTCGAGCATCGTTTTGCCCGGCACGAATGCCGAGTATCTCGCGTTGCCGCGATACGGGGAGACAACGATGGAGACGGTCAAGGGGCTATGGGCCATCATTTGTGCTCTGCTGTTCGCCAACGTTTACCTGATCGCCATAAGCCACTCGTTGCGCGCCAACCTAAAACGCAGTCTCGATGACGGCGCCAATGCGTCAGCATTGCCGATATTCAATACGGCCTCACTGGTTGGATTTGGCGCGGTGATTGCCGCTTTGCCGGGTTTCGAAACCGTACGCGACTTGGTGTTGGGGATTGCTCCGGACAATCCGTTGATATCCCTGGCGGTGGCGGTGAACGTCCTTGCAGGCATGACGGGTTCGGCCTCGGGCGGAATGAGCATTGCGCTACACACACTCGGCGAGACATATCTCTCGCTCGCCCAATCGGCCGGCATCGATCCGGCGCTCCTGCATCGTGTCACCTCCGTAGCGACCGGCGGGCTGGACGCCCTGCCCCACAACGGCGCAGTGATCACGTTGCTGTCAATTTGTAAGCTGACCCACAAAGACTCCTATTTGGACATTTTCGTCGTAGCGGTTGTCGGACCAATTGCTGCGCTGCTTGTGCTGGTTGCCCTCGGCAGTCTCTTCGGCGTCTTTTAGCCCGGATACTTCATCAGGGACCCCGGATGGTGGTGAAATATCCGGGCTAAAACCAGATTCTCTCGGAATGAGCGTGAATCAGTCGAGGAAACGTGACACCGGTGAGCATTCGGTTGGGCGGCATACTGGGCAACGGTGCGTCTGCCCTGTTTGAAGCGCGTTTCTCCGTCACGGCGAATTCTTATATGCTCGCGAGAAGCAATTCCACCAAGGAAATCTCAGAATATGCCTGCAACGCATTCGCGCTTTTTGTTCAGACTCAGCCTGGTATTTTCTGTCTGGTGGATTGTTCTTGCTGTCGAGCCTCACGATCGCGCTGACTGGGCACTGGAGAACGTGCTTGTTGCAGCGTTTGTCGTTGTCCTGGCGTTGAGTCATCGCGCTTTTCCACTGTCGCGTGTTTCATATACTTTTATTCTTATTTTTCTCCTGCTTCACGAGGTCGGTGCACACTACACCTACGCAGAGGTTCCTTACAACGATTGGACCCGAAACCTGTTCGGTACCAGCTTGAATGAGCAGTTGGGACTTGAACGTAATCACTTCGATCGCGCAATCCACTTCAGCTACGGTTTGTTGCTCGCTTATCCGATAAGAGAAGTGTTTTTGCGCATCGTCGAAGTCAAGGGTTTCTGGGCATACCTGCTGCCGCTCGATGTCACCATGTCCACTTCGATGCTGTTCGAGTTGTTCGAGTGGGCAGCCGCAGAAGTGTTCGGCGGCGACCTCGGCATTGCCTATCTCGGCACACAAGGTGATGTCTGGGATGCGCACAAGGATATGGCACTTGCGAGTCTCGGCGCACTGGCCGCGATGTCAATCACTGCCATGATCAATATCCGATTGCAGCGCGATTTCGCCAAAGAGTGGAACGATAGCCTGCGGGTCAAGGGTAGAAAACCGCTCGGGGAAGATGAGATCAAGCGTATGCTCGATGACAGACGTAAATCTGACGTTCGATAACGATCCCCATTTCTGTTGCATGGATTATCATGACCGACGCATTATCGTCTGGAGACCAGAGGCGGAATAAACACTCCTTTATCCTTACCCCGTTTAGCGTCCGCCGGTAGGAAAATCGCGAAAACCGGAGACAGACCACGGGTTTATGTTCTCCTTTGTTGTCGAATGCCGGGCGGGAGCCCCGTTCAACATCTGGCGCGGCCGACCGGATCTACTCGTCGGCTCCGTCCGTGCCCCCTCCCTGCCAAGATGAAGTGAGACAGTCGGGATGTTGAAATATGGATAACACTTGCTGGAGGCCGGCTCGAGCGATGCAACAAAGACCAGGTTGCCCCGTCGCGGTATATCTTGGCTGGCGCAGCGGCGAAGATATTGGTCAAGTGAAAGTTCCCCGCAATTGACGGATTTCCGGTCCTGCTGATTGCCGAGCGGCGCGATTGATCCGGTCCAAGCAGATAATTCCGTATCGCCGGACGCGCTTCTCGTGTTCAGCGATGGCCGGCCTGAGATTGGCGTTTGGATTGGCGGGTGTGCAGGGTGTCCAGGAACACTTCCCAGTCGGCCCTGTTCAGCATGAGGGTCTCGTGTTCTTGGATCGACTCATCGACCGCACGCAGCGCCCGGCCGAGCACGAATTCTGACAGGCTCTTATGGGTATAGGCGGCGGCCACCCGCTCCAGTTGCTCGAACTCGGTCATGCACCACCGGCCGGTCAAGGCACTGCAACCCCGATTATCTGTGGAATAGTCACGCGCACGTCGGCATCCGAGAGAGAACGCGCCTCGGATTCTGGTCGGGTGCTGCACATTCGCGCCACCTGACCAGACCCTTTCAAGCCGAGGTGAACAATCATGAAACGCACAACGTTGCCTACCCACGCTGTCAAGGCACTCCTTGCCGGCATACTCCTGTTCGGTGTGAGCGCGGCCAACGCGGCCGTGACGGTGAAAGCCGTGACCGGCGGTGCCGAGGTCACTATTACGGACAAGCGGGGCATCGGCTCCTACTGGATCTTCGCGAAAAACTTCAACGGTCCAATTCTGGGCGTCGACGTCGGTGTCACGAGTTGGTGGTTTCGCTGCCCCAAGAGCACGACCGTGACGGTGAAGATTCCACCCGCCCTGCTGGGAGCGCCCATCGTGGTCAAGTATCTCCCCTGCGGCACCAGCGTGCCGGAAGATTACAGATCGACATCGCTCACGACTCAGCCCGCGAAAGCGACGCCTATCTCCAATAGCCTGGGAACCCAAGTGGACGAGGATGGCAACAGCTTTCAAGTCGTGGACTACGAGGGCGGTTTCATGGTTCTGAGTGATAAGGGCGACGGCACCCTGTCCTTGCGTGGCAACTACCCCTTGCCTCTGGCCATGGATATCGATCCCCTGGATATCGAGCTTCCGGGGATAGCACCCATCTGGCCCATCGACCCGCAGACGCCCACGAGCGTGACGGGCGACTTCGGTAACTGATGGCTTCGGGTCCCGGGCGCGCGCCCGGGCCCCGACAAA
>JBFGYN010000022.1:0-16797 GCA_041587415.1 Candidatus Competibacterales bacterium
CCGGAACCACACGATTTTCCGGGAAATAGGGACGCAGCTCCTCCTGTGAGATCGCGAACTCACTTTGGCGCAGCTTCTCCGAGAAATACATGACGTCCCAGGACTCGATATTCTCGACACCGTGATTCGTGCGGGCGAACTCGAGAACCGCGTCGTACTCGCGCTGCGCCTGGGGTCGAGACCGGGCTGCCAGATCCTCCAGGAAGGTCAGGACCTGTTCCGGCGATTCGGCCATTTTGGTCGCCAATGAGCGCTCGGCATGGTTCGAAAAGCCCAAAAGTCGGGCTCGCTCATGGCGCAATGCCAATATGCGATCCATGATGTCGGTGTTGTCGAACTGCGCCCCGCCCGGGCCGCGCTCGGAGGCGCGAGTGGCGAATGCCTCGTAGAGCTCACGCCGGAGGCCGCGGTCGTCCGCAAATGTCATGACGGGAAGGTAGCAGGGGAGATCGAGGTTCAGGAGCCAGCCGTCGAGTTCCAATCGCTCTGCGTTTTGGCGCGCAACGGCGAGAGCCGACTCCGGCAACCCGGACAAAAGCGTGCGACTGGTGACGTGCTTCTGCCACGCGTTGGTGGAATCCAGCACGTTATCGGAGAAATTCGACCCGAGCTGCGACAACTGCTCGGAAATTATCCGGTAGCGATCCTTCTTCGCGGCGTCAAGGTCGACACCGGAGAGCCTGAAATCTCGCAGGGCATTGTCGACGACGCGCTGTCTGGGGCGGTCCAGCTGCGCGTATTCCGGCCCGTCCCGCAGTGCCTGACAAGCCGTGCAAAGGGTCTCATGCTGCCCCAACTCCGTCCAGTAGTCGCTGAGTTTGGGTAAGCAAGCGGTGTACGCGGTGCGCAATTCGTCGGAATTCAACACTGCGTTCAAATGTCCGATCGGCGACCAAACTCGTGCCAAGCGGTCGTTCATGGCCTCGAGCGGCTGCATGAGATTGGACCAGGTCGGGGGCACGGCCCGTTCCAGAATCTGTCTCAGCTGACTACGATTTTCTGCCAGCAGAGCATCCACGGCCGGCTCGACGTGCTCGGCACGGATTTGGGAAAAGGGTGGAAGATCTTGAAACTCGAGAAGCGGATTGGTCATGTCGGCTGTCCGTATTGCTGCATTCGGGTGGCGCGGGCTTTGACGTCGGGTTATGGTCGGCGACTGTGGCGGGTTCGGCAAGGATGTAAGAATGGGGGAACGATTCGATTTGATCTCGATCGGGGGCGGCAGCGGCGGGCTGGCCGCGGCGCAGCGCGCTGCGCGCCATGGTGTGCGCTGCGCCGTCGTGGAAGCGGGGCGCTTGGGCGGCACCTGTGTCAACGTGGGCTGCGTCCCGAAAAAGGTGATGTGGCACGCCGCCGACATTGCTCATTGTATGGAGTATGCCCCAGGGTACGGCTTCGATTGTGGCAACGTAACGTTCGACTGGCCCACGATCAAGTTGGCGCGTGACGGCTACGTGACGAGACTGAACGGCATCTACGGCCGATCGCTCGAGCAAAACGGCGTGCAGCTGATTCGAGGACGTGCCCGGTTGGAGGGGCCGCACGCCGTAGTCGTCGGCGGTGAGCAGTTCGAAGCCGATCACCTGGTAATCGCCACGGGCAGCTACCCGACGATCCCCCAACTTCCCGGTGCTGAGCATGGAATCACCTCGGACGGATTTTTTGAGCTGGAGCAGCTACCGCGTCGTGTCGCCGTCGTGGGTGCCGGATACATTGCCGTCGAATTGGGAGGGATGCTCAACGCCCTGGGCGCACAGGTGAGCATGTTGTTGCGCCACAGTCAGTTCCTCCGCGGCTTCGACGCCGTGTTGCGTGAGACGCTCATGGAGGACATGTTGCGGGACGGCGTAAACATCTTGCCCCGGACCCAAGTCCGCTCGGTCGAGCGCCAGGCCGACGGATCTTTGTGCATTGCCTGCGACGGCGCCACCGAGATTCTGCACGTGGATGTGTTGCTGTGGGCCGTCGGGCGTGCGCCGCTGACAGCGGAAATGGGTCTGGAATCCGCGGGGATCGAACTCTCCAGGGACGGGGCAATCGTGACGGATGATTATCAGAACACGAATGTGCAGGGTGTCTATGCGCTCGGTGACGTGACCGACCGGGTGCCGCTCACCCCGGTCGCCATCGCCGCCGGCCGACGCCTTGCGGATAGACTTTTCGGCGCCCAGCCGGACCGGCACCTGGACTACCGCAACGTCCCAAGCGTCATTTTCAGCCATCCGCCAATCGGGTCCATCGGGCTGAGCGAGGACGAGGCTCGCGACCAACACGGTAGCGCCGTGACGGTGTACCAAAGCCGATTTACGCCGCTTTTCTACGGTCCTCTCGAGCACAAGCGGCGGGCCTGCGTGAAACTCGTCTGCGTTGGACCGCAGGAGAGAATCGTTGGCTGTCACGTGGTGGGCCTTGGTGCAGACGAAATGCTGCAAGGATTCGCGGTGGCAATTCGAATGGGCGCGACAAAGAGAGATTTCGACGACACAGTGGCCATCCATCCCACGAGTGCAGAGGAAATGGTGACTCTGAGATGACGATTCGGGAGTTCGAAGGCATGCGCCCGGGCATCGGCGATGGCGCCTGGGTGGACGACAGCGCCGTCGTCCTGGGTGACGTGACGATCGGAACAGACAGCTCCGTGTGGCCCAACTGCGTGCTGCGTGGCGACATCCAACGCATTCGAATCGGAGCACGCAGCAACATTCAGGACGGAACCGTCGTGCACGTCACACACGACAGTCGATTCTGCCCGGGCGGCCGCCCGGCCCTGGTTGGCGACGACGTCACCGTTGGCCACAAGGTCATGCTGCATGCCTGTACGGTGGAGGACATGGCGCTGATCGGCATGGGTGCCGTCATCCTGGACGGTGCAGTCGTGGGTACACGTGCGATGATCGGCGCCGGTAGTGTCGTGCCCCCCAACCGCGTGCTGGAGCCAGGGTGGCTGTACGTGGGCAATCCCGTCCAGAAAAGGCGTCAACTGAGCGACGCGGAGCACGAAATGCTCGAGTACTCTGCGGCTCACTACGTGCGCCTCAAAGATCGTCATCGCGCGAGCACGATTTCTTGACAAAGTCCAGCGTTATGCACAGATAAATACTCCTTAATGCTGGCATTGGGATACACGCAATACTTTCGGCACTTGCTTTGCTCGACGTTACAACCGACTAATTTCGCTGAATATTCTTTTTGCTAATTGATTCGCTCTCAATTTTTCTTCCGGCAACAGCGTCGTGAGTGACGAAGACCGGCCCATTTCGTCCACAGACTTGTCCACAGGTAGCCGTGGGTACGCGGTGGCCACCAATTGAGCGACCCAGGACCCATCAGCATCCTTCGAGTCGCTGTCCCGTCACCCTTGCTTCGGACATTCGACTACCTTCCCCCGGCGAACGTCGACGCGGAGGCCATCCTGCCAGGCTGCCGGGTCCGGGTACCGTTTGGTCGCCGGCAAGTCGTCGGGTTGGTCCTGGCCCAGGCGGCGGATACAGAAGTCGCTGTGGATCGACTCCGACACATCGTGTCGGTGCTGGATTCGCAGCCGGTCGTCCCCAAGGACGTTGTGGCACTTGCACTGTGGGCCATTCACTACTATCACCACCCACCCGGCGACGTCTGCGCGGCAGTGCTGCCGACGCTGTTGCGCGGCGGCGCGTCGGCACGCCGGCGGGAACGTCGCCATTACCGCGCAACGCAGCAGGGTCACGAGGGGCTTCGGCAGGAACTTTTCAAACGCGCACCGAAGCAGCGGGCGCTGCTCGCTCGTCTCGTCGGCACCCCGGACACGGTTGACGAAGGCACACTCGATCAGGAGTTGACGCGTTGGAAACCTGCCGCAAAGGCACTGATGGACAAGGGAATGGTCGAGCGAGTTTACGACTTCGCCCGATCGGCGCAGGACGCGATCCCGAGAGAACGGGGCCCGCTTCGCAATCCGCAACAGGTCGCGGCAATCGATCGGGTGCGCACTCTGATGGGTGACTTCCGGGTCGCACTGCTCGAGGGCGTAACCGGCAGTGGAAAGACGGAAGTCTACATGGGCGCGATTGACGAAGCGCTGGAACGAAACCGACAGGCGCTGGTCCTCGTCCCTGAGATCGGCCTGACCCCTCAACTGCTGGACAGGTTCCAACGACGCTTTCGGCAACCGCTCGCCGTGCTCCATTCCGGCCTGAGCGATCGCCAGCGTCTCGACGCCTGGGCCGCAGCCCGCGAAGGCGACGCGCCGATCGTGATTGGAACGCGCTCTGCGGTGTTCGCCCCGCTGGCGCGGCCCGGGCTCATCGTCATCGACGAAGAGCACGATTCGTCTTTCAAACAGCAGGACGGTTTTCGCTACTCCGCACGGGATCTGGCAATTGTCCGGGCCAGGCTGCTCAACATTCCAGCCCTGCTGGGCTCTGCCACGCCGTCGATGGAAAGCCTCTGGAACGCGCGCCGGGGCCGTTATGTGCACCTGCGTCTAGAAAACCGGGCTGGCGCGGCAAAGCGCCCGGTGCTGGAGCTTCTGGACATTCGGGGGCAACGGCTGGACGAAGGTCTTTCGGCATCGATGATTGCCCGAATTCGCAAGCATCTGGCGCGCGACGAACAGGTCCTGGTGTTTCTCAATCGGCGAGGATTTGCGCCGACTCTGCTCTGCCACGAGTGCGGTTGGGTCGGGCGCTGCGGGCGGTGCGATGCTCACCAGACCATGCATTCCGGCTCGCAACGATTGATTTGCCACCACTGCGGAAGCGAGAAACCGCTTCCTCAGGCCTGCCCGAGCTGCAGCGCGGTGGACCTGAGGCCGATTGGACAGGGCACGCAGCGCATCGAGCAAGCATTGTCTCGACATTTTCGCGGCTACCCGGTCGCGCGGATCGATCGCGATGCCGTGCGTCGAAAAGGCGGTCTGGAAAATTTATTCGCCGGCATTCGTTCGGGACATTTCCGTCTGCTGGTGGGTACTCAGATTCTGGCCAAAGGACACGACTTTCCCCTGGTGACGCTGGTGGTTGTCGTCGATGCGGATCAGGGCCTTTTCAGCGCGGACTTCCGCGCCGGCGAGCGTCTCGCGCAACTTCTGCTCCAAGTGGCGGGGCGCGCCGGACGTGCCGAGCGCGCGGGGCACGTGCTGATACAAACGCATCATCCGGATCACCCGTTGCTGGACAAGTTGGTCCGGGATGGCTACCCGGGCTTTGCCGAAGCAACCTTGAGCGAACGCGAGCAGGCCGCGCTGCCTCCGTTCACCCATCAGGCGCTCTTACGGGCGGAAGCGACCTCGCAAGCGCCACCGTCGCTTTTTCTCCGCGAAGCGGTGCGGGCAGCGGGAGAACCCTCCGGCGTAGAGCTGTTAGGCCCCGTTCCGTCGCCAATGGAGCGCCGCGCCGGTCGCTGGCGCGCCCAAGTGCTCATCCAAGCGCCCACGCGTCGGCCACTCCACGAGTTTCTCGACCGCTGGATCCCGGAGCTGGAATCGATGAGCTCCGGCCGACGGGTCAGGTGGTCGGTGGATGTGGATCCCGCCGACTTGTTCTAGACAGGATCGATTTCCGGGGTACCGAACGAAACTGGGAAATGAGGAGTTCCCAGTGCGCAGCTCGACACCAACGCGCAACCGTAGCGAAAGTTTTCGGGAAAGTGCCGCCGCAGACGAACCGTTTTCCGGCAATTCCGCATAATCTTATGTCGCTCAATTGGTTACACTAATATCGCAGCGGCAATGCGAGCGGCGCGTGCGACAGAGGCAGAAGCCCGAATTTGTTGCGCCGGGATTTACCTTGGACGGGTGTGGGGCATTAGAATAACCGGCTCTTTGACGCCGAGGTCCAGTTAGAGGTCTGATCATTGAAGGCACTAATTCGAGAACTGCTCAGGAATGCGCTGATCGAGCTTCGCAGGGAGGGCCTGCTGCCCGACGAGGCGGACCTCGAACCACACGTCGAGCGCACCCGCGAGCGCAGCCATGGTGACTTCGCCACGAATCTGGCGATGTCACTGGCCAAGGTCGCGCGCCGCAGGCCTCGTGAACTTGCCGAGCGCATCGTTTCCCTTCTGCCCGAGTCAGAGCTGGTGGATCGTGTTGAAATTGCCGGGCCCGGATTCATCAATTTCCACATGGCACCCGCGTCCTACCACGAGGTTGTCCGAAACGCCCTGGAGCAGGGTGACGCGTTCGGTCGCAGCGACATTGGCCAGGGACGGCGAGTTCAAGTGGAATTCGTGTCGGCCAATCCGACCGGCCCTCTGCACGTGGGCCATGGCCGGGGCGCGGCCTACGGCGCGACGCTCGCCAACCTACTGGACGCCGTAGGATTCGACGTTCACCGAGAGTACTACGTGAACGACGCGGGCCGGCAGATGCACATTCTTGCCGCGTCCGTGTGGCTGCGCTATCTGGGCTTGCACGGCGAGCACTTCGAGTTCCCCAGAAACGGATACCGCGGCGCCTACGTCACCGACATTGCCCACACCTTGAAGGAGGAGCACGGTCACGACTACGTCGTGCCGGCAAGCGCCGCGTTCGACGACGTTCCCCCAGACGAGCCGGCAGGCGGTGACAAAGAGCGCCATATCGACGCATTGGTGCGACGGGCGCAAACACTGCTCGGCGACAATCGCTATCGTTACGTGTTCGAATTGGCCCTGAATACCATTCTCGACGACATTCGAGAGGATCTCCGTGAATTCGGAATCGAGTATCAGGAATGGTATTCGGAACGATCGCTAACAGAGCGGGGGCTTGTCAACAAGGCCATCCAGCTCTTGCGCGAACGGGAACAACTCTACGTCAAAGACGGGGCGTTATGGTTTCGGTCCAGTGCGTTCGGCGACGAGAAGGATCGGGTGGTTCAACGGGAGAACGGGCAAACGACTTACTTCGCCTCGGACATCGCCTACCACATGGACAAGCTGGAGAGGGGATTCGACCGGGTCATCGACATCTGGGGAGCCGACCACCACGGGTACGTGCCGCGTGTGAGGGCGGCACTCTCCGCCATGGGCGTTGAGGCGGACAAGCTGGATGTGCGCCTGGTTCAGTTCGCGATCCTTTATCGAGGTGGCGCGAAGGCGCAGATGTCGACCCGCTCCGGCGACTTCGTGACGCTTCGCGATCTTCGCGAGGAGGTGGGCACGGACGCGGCACGTTTTTTTTATGTCATGCGCAAATGTGAGCAGCACATGGATTTCGATCTGGACCTGGCAAAGGCCCAGTCCAGCGACAATCCGGTCTACTACATTCAGTACGCCCACGCTCGCGTTTGCAGCGTGCTCGGACAGCTGCGTGAGCAGCAGCTCGAGCGGGACGTGGAACGCGGGTTGCGGGCGCTCGCTCGACTGGTAGAGGGCCACGAGCAAGCCCTGCTCTATTCCGTTGCCCGCTTCCCCGAGATCGTCGAGAGCGCCGCGATCAACGAGGACCCGCATTTGCTGGCGCACTTCCTACGAGACTTGGCAAACGAATTTCACACCTATTACAACGCTCACCAGTTTCTCGTCGGGGACCCTGAACTGCGTGACGCACGCCTGAATCTGATATTGGCCACACGGCAGGCGATCCGAAACGGCCTGGGTCTCATCGGGGTCTCGGCACCGGAGCGCATGTGAGCGGGAAAGGCCGAAACAAGGGCGCGCAGGCCACTCGGCGGCGAACGTCGGGCGGGTTTCGGCTTCCGGGCTGGTTATGGCTGTTGGTGGGCATCGGACTCGGTGCCTACGGTACGGTGATGCTCATTCTCGATGGCGGAATGCCGGTGCCGGAATTGACACGACCCACAGTGACAAGGCCGGCCGCAAATCCAATCGAGAAGGCAGCACCGGCACTGCCTCCACCGACCAAGCCGGAGTATGATTTCTATACCATCCTCCCGAATCAAGAGGTCGTCATTTCCGAGGAGGAGATCAATCCCGCTGCCGGAGCGGATGCGAACACAGCCAGTGGGCCGTGGCTGCTCCAGGTGGGGTCGTTTCGCAATGGACAGGATGCGGACCGAGTACGCGCAACCCTGGCGATGCAAGGTATCGAATCGTTCATCTCGATTCGTGAAGCCGAGGCCTCTACCTGGCACCGTGTCCGGGTAGGTCCGATTCATAGCCGCCGCGAGGCCGACCGAATTCGGTCCAAGCTTCAGCGGCAGAATTTCCAACCCATGATCATCAAGACCGAGTAGCGAACATGCTCTATCACGTAATCGACGATCTGCGGATCGCCAACATGAGACCCCTCATTCCACCGGCAATTCTGCTGGAGGAGATCCCGGCGACGGAAACCATGGCCGAGCATGTCGCCAATGCCCGCGAAGCCATTACGGGAATCGTGAAAGGGCATGACGAACGCCTTCTGGTCGTCGCCGGTCCTTGCTCGATCCACGACGTGGACGCGGCACTGGAGTACGCCGGCCGGCTGAAGAAATTGGCGGACCAGCACAGAGACCGACTCATGATCGTGATGCGGGTCTACTTCGAGAAACCGCGAACCACCGTAGGCTGGAAAGGACTCATCAACGACCCGACCTTGGACAACCGTTTCGAGATCAACAAGGGGTTGCATCGTGCTCGGGGCCTGTTGGCTGAGCTGGCAAGAATGGAGCTCCCGGCCGGTTGCGAATTCCTCGACACCATCACCCCCCAGTTCATCGCGGATCTGGTGAGCTGGGGCGCCATCGGGGCCCGAACCACGGAATCGCAGGTTCACCGGGAACTGGCCTCGGGCCTGTCCGTCCCGGTCGGGTTCAAGAACGGTACCGACGGCAACATCCGCATCGCCACGGATGCCATCCGCGCCGCCGGGCACTCGCACCACTTCCTCTCGGTCACCAAGCAAGGTGTTCCGGCGATCGTTGCCACCACGGGCAACGACGCCTGCCACTTGATTCTCCGGGGAGCGAGCCACTCCACCAACTACGACGCCGAGTCCGTGGCCAGCGCATCCGCGCAGCTCGCGAAGCATGACTTGAATCGCCATTTGATGGTCGATTGCAGCCACGGAAACAGCCGCAAGGACTACAAGCGCCAATCCGTCGTCGCGCAGGATGTGGCGCGCCAGCTCGAGGATATCCCGAACACCCCGATCTTTGGAGTCATGTTGGAGAGTCACTTGTTCGAGGGACGCCAGGATGGGACCGATCCGACGCGTCTACGCTATGGCCAGAGCATCACCGACGCCTGCATTGGTTGGGAGGAGACGGTGGATGTACTCGGCATGCTGAGCGAATCTGCCGGCGTCCGACTCGCTGGCGTGAATCTCGCCGGAGTCGGAATGGGCCGATCCGGCGCGGCGACTTGACCGCGTGCAGGGCGCGGTAGTCAGGGGCGCGCTCTTCGGAGTTCCTCGCGCATGGCTTGGATGGCCGCCGCGTAGTCGTTGGTGCCGAAAATCGCCGAGCCGGCGACGAACGTGTCTGCCCCCGCCTCGGCGATCTCTCGAATATTCTCGACTTTGACCCCGCCGTCGATCTCGAGCCGGATATCGAGTCCGCTGTCGTCGATGAGCTTGCGCGCCGCCCGCAACTTGTGCAACGCAGAAGGCAGAAACGCCTGGCCGCCGAACCCTGGATTTACCGACATGAGCAGCACCATGTCCAGCTTCTCCAGGACATACTCCAAGTGGCTCAGAGGGCTCGCCGGATTGAAAACGAGTCCACTCTTGCAGCCGTGCTCTCGAATGAGCTGCAGACTTCGATCCACATGCTCGCTGGCTTCCGGGTGGAAAGTGATGTAGCTGGCACCGGCCCGCGCAAAATCGGGGATGATGCGATCGACGGGTTTTACCATCAGATGGACATCGATCGGGGCAGTGATTCCATGCCCCCGTAACGCTTCGCACACCACCGGGCCGATGGTCAGATTCGGAACGTAGTGATTGTCCATGACGTCGAAGTGGACGATGTCGGCGCCGGCACGAAGCACCTCGTCCACCTCCTGACCCAGGCACGCGAAATTGGCCGACAAAATAGAGGGTGCGATTCGGAACTCCCGCATGTAAACCGCCTCCGACTCGAATAGTGGTTTCGCGCGACTGTAAAGGAATCGCTGACCAGGATCATCAAATGGATTGTATGTACCGGCCTCGTGCCCTATAAACTGAGGCGGGTCTGACGATCAAAGATGATGCCTTCATGCTTCAATCGCAATGCCCAGGGTCGAGCGAGAGGATTGGTTTTCTGCTTGTCCCCGAGTACTCCATGATCGCATTCGGTTCTGCGGTGGAACCGCTCCGCGTCGCCAACATGGTGAGCGGCAAAGACCTGTATCAGTGGCACATCGTTACCCTCGATGGCGCTCCGGTTCGCGCAAGCAACGGCTTGACCGTGGCACCGGTCGTTGCGGTGGCCGAGGCGCCGCCACTCGATCTGCTGATCGTATGTGGCGGATTGAACGTGCGCGAGACAGCGAGCAGAAGCTTGCTCTTTTGGCTCCGCAAGTTCGCCAACAGCGAGACCGCTATGGGCGCACTTTGCACCGGCAGCTACCTGTTGGCCAAGGCCGAGCTGCTGAACGGTTACCGATGCACGATCCACTGGGAGAACATGGCCAGCATGTACGAAGAGTTCCCCCAGGTGATCGTGTCTTCGGAGCTTTTCGAGGTGGATCGCAACCGTTACACCTGCGCGGGCGGCGCGGCCGCGCTGGACATGATGCTGAATTTGATCGCCAAGAAGCATGGCTCGGAACTCGCCTCAGCCGTATCGGAGACGTGTATTTGCGAGCGCATTCGCGGCCGCAGCGACCGGCAACGCATTCCACTCCGAATGCGGCTCGGGACCAGCCAACCGAAGCTCATGAAAGCCGTTGCGCTGATGGAGGCCAACCTGGAAGAACCCATTAGCTTGGACGAATTGGCACAGTATGTCGGGCTTTCGCGCCGTCAATTGGAACGGTTGTTCCAAAAATACCTGAGTTGCGTTCCGACGCGATACTATCTGGAACTGCGCCTGGCACGCGCTCGACAGCTGCTGCTTCAGACCGAGATGTCGATCGTCGATGTCGCATTCGCGTGCGGCTTCGTATCGGCACCCCACTTCAGCAAGTGCTATCGAGACTTTTTCGGCGTGCCGCCGCGGGACGAGCGTCGGCTCCGGCAAGTCGAGCCACCGGCGGCAAAATCGCACGAAGGGCCACTGAAGGCCTGACACCGATGGAGCCTCATCAGGGGTCCAACGGAGCTTGCGTCATCGAGGACGGCGATTGACGCATCCAGGTAAGACGGCGCCGTCCATTGAACTCAGACCGGGTACTAAACGCGCTTTAATCGCCCACACTTCAAGACATCGGCGGAAACGATGAACGAAGTCTCACTGGCCTTCGCAGCGCCACTGCCAGTTACCGCGGGGAAACTCTGACTCGGTCAGAGTGTTCTCAATGGATACGATGATGGGAATCTTCGTGGATTTCTCAGGGAAAGAGAGGTGGCAAGCGCGGTTTCCACTGCTCTCTCGGAAACTCTGATTCAATGGGAGTTTCTCTAACGGATCGGGAGGTTCGGTCGTGATCAGTTTTGTCATCGACGAGTCCCACTTGCGGGCCCTTACGCCCTCCGCCCGCCACGAGATCCTGCGTCTCGTCCGACGGGATCTAGACCACCTGAAAGAACGACTCGCGGACATCGAATGGTACGCGGACCGTGGCCAATCATATCCCCTGACGGCAATGCAGGCCGAGACATTGTTGCAGACCCAATCGCGGGCCGTTCAGAAGGCGCTGCACGTATTCGTCCGCAACTCGGATGGCGAGTTCGGGCGCGCGACGCTCGATGAGCTCGTGGAGGCAACCGGCTATTCGAATCCCGAGCAGATCAGCCGGGATTTCGGCTCGCTTACCCAGAGCTTGCGCAGCGTAACCGGTGAGACCCAGGCCTGGCTCATCAACTGGGACCCGGAAACCTGGGAGTGGAGCGAAAGTGAGCAACGCTATCTGACCGGCGAGTACTATATCAATGGACCGGCCGTGTTCGCGCTTCGTCAAGCATTCGGCGAAGTCTACGAGCCTGCAGAGGTCGCGCGCTGAAAAGGGGCGCTGCGGTCAGCCGGGAACGCGCCGAGGTTTGGATATTTGGGTCAGCGTCTGGTGCGGCGGCCCTTGCGACGGCCCGGTGCTGACCCAAGACGCGGCGCGGCGCCGGCAAGGGGATCCATGTTGCCCGAGTGCTGGGCTTGCGACCCTCTCGAAATCGAACCCAGTTGAGCGCCCACGGTGTCGATGCCCGGACGCTCCGAAGGCGAATAGCCATTCAGCGCCTTCTGCATGGCTCTGATGTGCTCGGCCGTGGTGCCGCAGCGACCGCCGATGATTCTGGCGCCTGAATCCCGCGCCAAGCGAGCGTAAACCGCCATCAGTTCCGGTGTTCCGCTGTAAACGATCGCGCCGTCAACGTTGCTCAGCCTGATGCAGCTTCAGCCGATAGCGGTTTCCACCAAAACTGTTGGTGAGGATGAGATCCGATCCAGCCTGAACGGAGCCCTCGTGTAGAGTCCGGATACGGTCCGGGTGATCGATGTTCCAAAGCTCCGGCGCGTCACCAGTTTGTAGGCCCATGCCGAACAGGGTGGTGCCCGTCGCGCCATCGGCGAGCAAATAGGGGCGATTTTCCAGCAGATCGAGAAAACGATTGGGCATTGTTTGCGCAGAGCGGATTCGGTGTGGTTTTGGGGCGACACGCCTCGTGCGCCGGTCTTGACCCGTTCATTGCCCGCGCTCGAGCGACAAAGGCACGGACCCGGTGTGACCCCCATCGATGTGGCCAATCTCCTGGGTGCCCGCGCCGCCGCGACGCGGCCCGGGCCAACCTACGGCGTTTTACTATGCGCCGGTCTTGCTCAGTTCTTCAGCAAGCTCCGGCAATGCGGTGAACAGATCCGTTACCAAGCCGTAATCGGCCACCTCGAATATGGGGGCTTCAGGATCCTTGTTGATGGCGACAATGACTTTGCTGTCCTTCATACCCGCCAAGTGCTGAATGGCACCCGAAATGCCCACGGCAATGTACAGATCGGGCGCAACCACTTTACCGGTCTGACCGACCTGGTAATCGTTGGGCACATAACCGGCGTCGACCGCGGCACGGCTCGCCCCGACCGCGGCGCCTAGCTTATCCGCGACAGTGTCCAGCAGCGCGAAATTCTCCCCGGACTGCATCCCGCGCCCACCGGAAACGACGATACGCGCCGTGGTCAGCTCGGGGCGCTCGGATTCGTGTGTGTCCTGTCCGAGGAATTCCGAAATCCCGGCGTCGGCGCCACCGGAGACGTTTTCGATTGCGGCGGAGCCGCCATCCGCGGCGGCGGCATCGAACTTCGTTGTTCGAACCGTGACGATCTTTACCGAATCTTTCGAGCGAACCGTCGCCAGAGCATTCCCGGCATAGATGGGTCGAATGAACGTATCCTCGGAAACGACTTCGGCAACGTCCGAAATTTGGGAAACGTCCAGCAAGGCTGCCACCCGCGGCATCAGATTCTTGCCGGATGTGGTGGCCGGGGCCAGGACGTGACTGTAGCCTCGGGCGAGTTCGGCAACGAGCGGCGCGCAGTTCTCGGCGAGCTGATGCGCCAACGCGGCGCTGTCGCCGAGGAGAACCTTGACCACGCCGGAGACTTTTGATGCTTGTTCCGCGACACCGTCGCAGCCGTGCCCCATAACCAGGACATGAAGATCGCCACCAATCTGAGACGCGGCGGTGACGGTGTTCAGGGTTGCCGGCTTCAGCTCGGCGTTGTCGTGCTCTGCAACGATCAGAATGCTCATCAGATCACTTTCGCCTCATTTCGTAGCTTGTCCACCAATTCGGCCACGTTGCCGACTCTGACGCCTTTCTTGGCGCGGGCCGGTGGCTCGGCAACACTTACGATCTCCATGCGCGGCTCCACGTCCACCGCCAGGTCTTCCGGCGTCAACAGCTCCATGGGCTTCTTCTTCGCTTTCATGATATTCGGAAGCGACGCGTAGCGGGGCTCGTTGAGGCGCAAATCAACCGTCACGACCGCCGGCATCTTGAGGGCGACACGCTCGAGCCCCCCGTCCACTTCCCGCGTCACTTCGGCGCGATCAGGTTCGGCATTCAATTTCGAGACGAATGTCCCCTGGGGCCAGCCCAGCAGAGCCGCCAGCATCTGTCCGGTTTGATTGCAGTCATCGTCGATGGCCTGCTTTCCCAGGATCACCAAACCAGGCTGCTCTTTCTCGATGAGCGCCTTCAACAACTTCGCGACGCCCAGCGGCTCCACCTGAATATCGGACTTGACGTGAACTCCGCGGTCAGCGCCCATCGCTAGGGCCGTGCGGATGGTTTCCTGAGCCTTGTCCGGGCCAACTGAGACGGCCACTACCTCGTCGACCTTACCGGCCTCCCTGAGGCGAAGCGCCTCCTCGACGGCGATTTCATCGAATGGATTCATCGACATCTTGACGTTCTCGGTGACGACGCCGGTGCCGTCTGCCTTGACACGAACGTTCACGTTGTAGTCGATAACTCGCTTGACGGCGACTAGTACTTTCATTGGACTGCCTTGGCTCCCGTGAAGGACTTGTAGATGACTCGATCAAGCACGCAGGGCGTGATTCTCGGGATCGTAGGGCGACTCGTCGATCACGGTGGCGCGGTACCGTTTCCCCAAAATTTCGATTTCCAATTCGGTGCCGGTCGCAGCCAGTTCCGGCCGCACCATCGCCAACGCAATGGACTTCTGCACCCGCCAACCGTAGCCACCCGAGGTCGCGCGGCCAACGAGCTCATCGCCTTTGTAGAGCGCCTCGTTTCCCCGCGCGTCAGCATCGGTGACGCCGTGAACCTCCAACGTAGTAAAAGCGTGCTCGAAGCCGCGCGCCTTCCATGCAGTCAGGGCCTCCTTGCCGATGAACGCTTCCTTGTCCAGGCGCACGAAACGGTCGAGCCCTGACTCCAATGCCGAGTACTCGATTGACATCTCTCTGGGTATGAGTCGATACGACTTCTCCAACCGTAGCGAATCCATGGCACGAATGCCAAACGGTTTCAGATCAAACTCCTTCCCGGCTGCCAGGAGCAGATCGAAGATGTAGTTTTGCATTTCAATCGGGTGGTGCAGTTCCCAGCCGAGTTCACCAACGAAGTTCACCCTCAACGCGTGAGCCTGGGCATACCCGACATTGATGAATTGCCCGCTCAGCCATGGGAATGCTGCGTTGGACAGATCGGAATCCGTGATCTTCGAAATCAAATCTCGTGAGCGCGGGCCAGCCAGCACCAGCACGCCGTATTGGGTGGTGATTTTCTGTAGTCTGACGCTGCCGTCTTCGGGCTCGAGTTTGGAAAGGTAATCCCAGTCGTGACGCTCCATGGCGCCCGCGGAAACGAGATAGAAGCTCTGAGCCCCGGTCTTGAATACCGTAAACTCCGCGCGCACACCGCCGTTTCTCGACAGCATGTGGCACAATCCGAGACGGCCGACCTTCTTCGGAATTCGATTGGCGAACAGCCGATTCAGCCATGCCGCGGCACCTGGGCCTTTGACTTCGAACTTGGAGAAGGCCGACATGTCCAGCAAGCCGACTTTTTCCTGTACGTGGCGGCATTCCCGGCCGACGAATTCGAAGTAGTTGCTGCGTCGAAAACTGTATTTCTCCACCGGTCTCTCGCGCCACTTGGGCGCCGGTGGATGATTGTCGTTGAGCAGCACGTCGGCCTGATCGAGCTCTTCCTCGCCGAGGCCGTAGTCCAGCGGTGCGAACCAGTTCGGACGCTCCCAACCGTACACGTGCCCAAACACCGCCCCAAGCTGCTTCATGCGCTCGTAGCAGGGCGATTGTTTCAGGGGCCGCGCAGCGGGGCGTTCTTCGTCTGGATAATGGGTGGTAAACACATTTGCGTAGGCCTCTTCGTTCTTCGCCCGCAGGTAGCCGCGCGATGCGTATGGGCCGAAACGCCTTGGATCGACACCCGTCATGTCGACCGTGGGTTCGCCCTCGACGATCCACTCCGCCAGCTGCCAGCCAGCGCCTCCCGCAGCGGTGATGCCAAAACTATGGCCTTCGCTCAGCCAGAAGTTTTCGAGCCCCCAGGCCGGCCCAACGATCGGATTCCCGTCGGGGCTGTAAGCGATTGCGCCGTTGTAGACTTTTTTCACGCCCACTTCTCCGAAAGCGGGCACGCGGTGAATGGCCGCCTCGATATGGGGCTCCAGACGTTCGAGATCCTCCTGAAACAATTCGTACTCCGCATCCTCGGCGGGCCCGTCCACGTAGCAGCACGGTGCTCCCTTCTCGTAGGGTCCGAGAATCAGGCCATTGTTCTCCTCACGCATGTAGTAGCCGGCATCGGATTCCCGCAACACGCCCATTTCCGGCAGGCCCCGTTTCTTTCGCGCCGCGATCTCCGGATGGGGTTCGGTGACGATGTACTGGTGCTCGACGGGTATGACGGGGATGTCCAGCCCCACCATGCGGCCGGTCTGGCGGGCAAAGTTGCCGGTACAGGAAACCACGTGCTCGCAGGCGATGTCCCCCTTGTCGGTGTGTACGACCCATTCCCCGTCAACGTTTCGGTCGATACCTGTCACAAGGGTATTGCGATAGATTTCGGCACCCATCTCTCGGGCACCCTTAGCCAAGGCCATCGTCAGGTCAGCCGCTGATAACCTCAAGCGTGTCACCCTGGAGCTGGGCGGGAAAAGTCCCGTGTTCGTGTTCCCGGACGCAGATATCGATGCTGTGATTCCCGGGGTGGCACAGGCTGTGATGCTCAACTCTGGCCAAGCCTGTACCGCAGGCTCTCGTCTGTACATCCATGAAGCCGTCTACGACCGGGTCATTGAAGGCATCGCCGAGTACACGAAGGGC
>JBFGYN010000023.1:0-16738 GCA_041587415.1 Candidatus Competibacterales bacterium
GTCCGGTCACGCTGCTTCCGCAGCAGCTGTATTGGTTTGCCCGAGCAAAGGACTTCGACAAAGTTCAGGACTACAACCTGTTCGATTGCATCGAATGCGGTTGCTGCGCCGCCGTGTGTCCGAGTCACATTCCTCTGGTTCAGTATTACCGGTATGCGAAAACGGAAATCTGGACTCAGGAACGAGAACGGCAAAAATCGGATATGGCTCGGCGTCGCTTCGACTTCCGTCTGGAGCGGATCGAGGCCGACCAGCGCGCCCGCGAGGAACGACTGCAGAAAAAGAAAAAGGCGCTGGATACCGCGGCGGGAACCGAGGGCAAGAAAGCGGCGATCGAAGCCGCATTGCAGCGGGTTCAGGAGAAGAAGCGCGCTCAGGCCGCGCGCGGCGACAAGGAAGATGCCTAATGCGGTTCAGCACTGAGTCATCTCCTCACATCGCCCTCGACACCAGCGTGCCGCTGATCATGCGGCGGCTGCTGCTGGCCTTGGTGCCAGGAACGCTTGCCCTGTTCTGGTTTTTCGGGGTCGGCGTGGTCACCAATGTGTTGCTCGCCGTCGCATTCTGTGTTGGAGCCGAAGCCGCGATACTCGCCCTGCGCGGTCACTCACTGCGTCTGTTTCTCGGTGACTCGAGTGCCATCGTGACAGGCTGGTTGCTCGCGCTGGCTTTGCCGCCGCTCAGCCCCTGGTGGCTGATCCTCGTCGCGAGTTTCTTTGCCATCGTGGTCGCAAAGCAGCTTTACGGTGGTCTCGGATACAACCCGTTCAATCCGGCCATGGTTGGGTACGTGGTGGCACTGATTTCGTTTCCGGTGGACATGACCTCATGGATCTCGGCGACCGATCCCGGCCCAAGCTTGATCACCAGCCTGGCGGTCGTATTTGGAGGAGACTCCCTGGGTCAGCTGGATGGTGTAACGGCCGCCACAGCGCTGGACGCGGCCAAAACCCAGGTCGCTCTCGGGCGAATGGTGAGCGAGTTCTCGGACGGCCCGGCATTCGGCCTGCTTGGCGCGGTCGGAACCGAGTGGGCCGCAGTGCTGTTCTTGGCAGGCGGTGTCTGGATGATCAGCCAGGGCGTGACCAACTGGCAGATTCCTGTCTCCACGTTGGGCGGACTGTTCGTGATCGCCTTCTTCTTCTGGCTCTTGGACTCGGAAGTCTTCGCCTCACCCGTGTTCCATCTGTTCAGCGGCGGCACGATGCTGGGTGCTTTCTTCATCGCGACGGATCCGGTGTCGGCCAGCACGACGCCCCGCGGCAGGCTCGTATTCGGTGCGGGTATCGGCATCCTGGTCTACATCATTCGGACCTGGGGCGGCTACCCGGACGGCGTCGCCTTCGCCGTACTGCTCATGAACCTGATGGCACCCACGATCGACCACTACACCCGCCCACGGGTTTACGGCCATGGCGCGGAAGGATGAACGAAGTTCTTCGAAACATGGGTGTGGCGGCAGGCTTGCTGATGGGGTTTGCAATCATCGGCACCGGTCTCGTTTCCGTGACCTACGAGGGCACGCGCGAGCGCATCGTAGCCAATGAGAAAGCCGCGCTTGTGCGGAGCCTGCAAGAGCTCGTGCCACCCGATCGCTACGACAATGATCCGTTGCGCGACCGGATTCAGGTCACTAGCGGTGCGCTGGGCGTGACCGGGCCGATCACTGTCTACCGTGCGCGCCGGGCGGGCCAGCCACTCGCATTGTTCACGACAGTCACCGCACCGGACGGCTACTCTGGCCCGATCAAGCTGCTGGTTGGCGTCTACAGCTCCGGGGCGCTAGCCGGTGTACGGGTCATCAGCCACCGGGAAACTCCAGGCCTCGGTGACAGAATCGAGCTGGAAAAAACGGACTGGATCCGCCAATTCGACGGTCGCAGCATCGGCTCGCCCTACGCCCCCAACTGGAAGGTGGCGAAAGACGGCGGCTACTTCGACCAGTTGACGGGGGCAACCATCACGCCCCGTGCAATCGTCAGGGCAATCTATCAGTTCCTGGCATACTTTCGGGCAAATCATGCCAAGCTGTTCGCGCCGGCGTCGGAGACGCGCCAGGCCACCGCGGAGAACGCGCAATGAGTGAGGTCGGATACGCACGAATCGCCCAGGACGGATTCTGGAAGAACAACCCGGCGCTGGTTCAGTTGCTTGGGCTTTGCCCTTTGCTCGCCGTCTCGGCGACCGTGGTGAACGGACTCGGACTCGGCCTGGCCACTGCCTTGGTGCTGGCGGCGTCCAACCTCACCGTGTCGCTGATCCGCAACCTCGTGCGCCAGGAAATTCGCATTCCGGTATTCGTTCTGATCATCGCGTCGTTCGTCACGGCCGTCGAGCTGGCCATGAACGCCTATTTTCACGACCTATACAAGATTCTCGGCATCTTCATTCCCTTGATCGTGACCAACTGCGCAATCATCGGGCGCGCCGAGTCCTTCGCGTCCAAACACACGGCGCCGAAAGCCTTGGCCGACGGATTGATGATGGGTTTGGGCTTCACGCTGGCCTTGGTTGCGCTGGGCGCGATGCGCGAAGCGATCGGCCAAGGGACGCTGTTCGCCCAGGCACACCTCATGTTCGGGGAAGATGCGCGCACCATGACGATCACACTGGTGGAGGACTACCGCGGGTTCCTGTTGGCAGTCCTGCCACCCGGAGCATTCATTGGACTCGGGCTTCTGATCGCGTTGAAGAACGTGCTCGATGATCGGTTGCAGAGACGTCGGCTCCGAAGACACGCGGTCGCATCGATTCCGCGGCAGGTTGGCGCATGAGGAAGCCGGATTTCGAGCGTTTTCCACAACACCAAGCAGGCTGAACACTGGCAGCATGGCGCTCCATCGTCCGCCCGTTCCCTCCACGCGTCCGCAATGAATCGAAAAAAGACAGTGGAATTCTTTCGGCGGCTGCGCGCGCTGAACCCTAGCCCGAAGACCGAGCTCGAATTCCGGACACCGTTCGAATTGCTGGTTGCGGTGGTGTTGTCGGCCCAGGCGACGGACAAGAGCGTGAACAAGGCGACCGCTCGCCTTTTTGCCACCGCAAACACACCCCAGGCAATGCTTGCACTGGGAGAAGATGGCCTAAGAGAACACATTCGCACCATTGGACTCTACAACAGCAAGGCGGCGAACTTGATCCAGACCTGCGCCATTCTGGTCGAGAAATTCGACGGCCAGGTCCCGCCGCTCCGCGAGGCGCTGGAAGCCCTTCCGGGCGTGGGTCGGAAGACGGCAAACGTCATCCTCAACACGGCATTCGGAGAGCCCACCATCGCTGTGGATACCCACATTTTTCGCGTATCGAATCGAACCGGTCTGGCCCCCGGAAAAACGCCGCTCGCGGTCGAAAAGGGTCTGTTGAAGGCGGTGCCCAAGGAGTTCGCGCGGGATGCCCACCATTGGCTGATCCTGCTGGGCCGCTATACCTGCCGAGCACGAAAACCGAGCTGCCCCGTCTGCCCGGTGCGCGATCTGTGCCAGTATGGCGACAAGACTGTGTGACCGGCCGCCAGATGAGATATCCGTGCCGTGCCGAACGCCGCACCAGGGCACTCGTGAGCGGCCACGGTATCTCTGAAAGCAGATCCTCGCACCCCCGTTGGGGGTATCGAATTGCCACCGCTCGCGCTATCTGGATTATCACGGGTTCTGATTGCAAAGCTTGCCCGATCACCCGGCACGTCGATGCCTCCCGGCGACTTTGGAGCGATCGTCGACCTGGCCTGGCCGGCGCTGCGCGAAAACGCCGGATCCCGACACGGGGTTCGGGCTACTATCATGATTGAGGTCTGATCGAACCCAAGGCATCCGGCAACGGAAGACTCTAATCACAATACGAAATCTGCGACTCGATGGCTTCTCCCGAAGAACTGGCAATTCTCCTCGCACGCTGCGCCTTGAAGGACCGACAGGCCTTCGAGCGACTGTATCGGCACACGTCGGCGAAACTGTTTGGGCTCATCTTGCGTATTGTGAAGAACGAAGAACTGGCCAGTGACGTGTTGCAGGACGGTTTCGTAAGGATCTGGAACCACGCGGCGGACTTCGACCCACGAAAAGCCTCGGCATTCACGTGGATGGGCAGCATCATGCGGAATCGGGCCATTGACCTGATACGCCGCGGCCATACGCGCAAGTCGTCGCTGAGCAACAGCGACGACCTGGAATGGCTCGCAGACGAATCCGTAGCGCCATTTCTCGACGAAGTGGACCGCGCGGAATCGGACAGGGCGCTGCAAAGATGTCTGGGCACCCTCTCGCACGACCAGCGCCAGGCGATTTCGCTGGCCTATTTCCGTGGCCTGACCCACGAGGAACTGGCCCGACATTTGAACGCGCCACTGGGAACGGTGAAATCCTGGCTTAGGCGGGGGCTGTTGCGCCTGAGAGACTGCCTGGAAAGCGAATGAAGTATCGAGATTCTAGCATTGTCGATCTGCTCTGCGCCGAGCACGTCTTGGGCACACTGGCTGGCGCCGCCCGGCGCCGTTTCGAGCGCTTGATCGAGCAGCGGCCGGATCTGCGGCGGCGAAGAGAGGAGTGGGACTTGAGATTGAACGCCATGGCCGTCGAGTCCGTCGAGGTGGTCGCACCGCCTGGGGCATGGGCCAAGGTCCTGAGTCGTATCGACGGGTCCAGTTCAGGCAGTAACGAGCCCGGTTTGACGCAGCGCCTGTCATTCTGGCGCGGGCTCACCCTCGCAAGCTGGTCGGCCGCAATAGTCATGGCGATTCTGCTTGTGATGCCTGGACAGGCACCGGATGCGCCCGGATACGTGGTCATGCTCCGTGACGAACATCAGACGCCCATCTGGGTCATCAAGATGGCCCCGGACGCGGCACAGCTCTTGGTAAACAAGGCCGGACAAATGGACATGCCGGCCGGAAAGCGCTGTGATCTGTGGCTGCAACCACCGGGGTCGGAGAACCCGTACCGACTCGGCTCGTTACCTGACCAGGGCCAAATGACGATTGCCGTTCCTGAGAACCTCAAGGCAATGATCCCAGGTCAATTCCTTGTGAGTATCGAAGACGCCGACGCGCCCGATCCCCGGCATCCGGACACGCTCATCCAAATGCAGGGAGAATGGCTGGCGCCCCTGGCGAACCGAACTTGATCGACTTCTCCCGGCAATCTCCAGCGTCGCGCAAACGGTGTTCGGGTCAATTCTTGGAATCGGGTTCGGGTTCGGGTTCGACCAAATCCCGATAGGCATGCCAACTTGCGTGCCCGACGATGGGCATGGTCACCGCCAGGCCCAGAAACATGGGCGCCAGCCCGATGAGTGTCAAACCGGCGATCATGGCCGCCCAAAGCAGCATCGGTTTGGGGTTCTTTCCGACAGTCTTGAAACTCGTCGCCGCGGCCGTAAAGAAGTCCACCTTGCGATCCAGCAGCATGGGCACAGAGATGACGCTCACGGCAAACACGAGGGCTGCGACACACGCCCCGATGACGAAGAACACGACCAGAAATTGCAGTCCCGCGCCGGAGAAATACAGGTCTGCTACGCTTGCGCCGACCGTCGGTGACGAGGCACCAATGAATGTGACGGCAAACATGAGGGCGCTGAGCCGAATCCACGCCACCGTGATGATTCCCAGAGCGGCAGCGAATACGGCGATTGAGACCATGTTGCGGCGCCAGGCCGTCATGGAGTGGAGCAGGCCGGTCGACTCGCCCCGCTCGCGGCGCCGGCTGAGATCGTAAAGCCCGGTCGCGAGAAACGGCGCCAGGAGCAAGAAGGCAGTCGCGAGAGCAAGTTCCAACTGAACGGCATGTCCCATCAACCACAGTAGCCCGTGCCCCATCAAAACGAAAATGACGCCATAGAAAAGACTGGCGACCGGATTCGCTTTTAGATCGTCCAAACCTTGCTTCAACCACTTCCACGGATAGCTGGTATCGACGGAAAGGACTTTCGGTAGATCGAGATCGGTGCTCATGGTCCGCGTTGAAGTTTCCACAATCTTCTCCTTATCAGGCATGACGGCCTTGCCGTTTCCGTTGCTCAGGGTCTGCCCGCGGGACACGGAATGCAAAGGCTAGGGAATATGATAGCGCTCATGTCCATGCTTGGCGCGCGTTGCGAATGGTCAATGCGGCAGCCTCGGAATTGAAACACGCCAATCGGACCGGCGATCCAGTGGCGGATTTCAGCCCGAATCACCAACCGATGTCGTGAACCATCACTCACCCAGAAAAGCCTGGCAAGTGCTAAGGACTTCTTCCGCCGGGCGATAGCCCGCGGAAAGCAGCCGAAATCGGCCGTCGACGCTAGCGAGCAGGGTCGGGAATCCCGTCACGCCGAGACTGCGCGCGAAATCGTAATCGGCGGCCGTCTCCTCCTGGAGCGCTGGATCCTCCAGATGATCGCCCAATCGCCCAGTATCCACGCCCAGTTGGGCGGCAAGAGCCAGCTGGACATCGCGCCGCGTAATGTCGAGACCGTCCCGGTAGAAACCCGCTTGCATGTGTGCGTAGTAGTCGAGTGTGACGCCCGGAGCAATTCGCCGTACGGCGACCACCGCGCGACTAGCCGGATCCGTATCGTAGACGAACCCCTCCCATGTCAAGACAGTCCAGTCGAACGGCTGACCGGTGAGCTCCTGAACCCGAGTCCAGGCTCCCCGCAGATAGTCTCGAAGTCCGTCGTCGAGCGGCTTCGCCGCCGCTCCGGGTCTGAGGCCGCCCAGGACCAGCTGGAACCGTGCGTCCGCCCAACGCTCGCGCACCGCCGTGAAAGACCGCGAAAAACCCCAGCACCACGAGCACATGGGGTCCGCAACGTACACGAATACGACGCTGCTCACGGCAGCCTCAACGATAACTGCGGCCGCGGCTGGCCGCGATTCTCAGGCGCAATGCATTGAGCTTGATGAAGCCCTCCGCATCGGCTTGGTCGTAGGCCCCCGCATCGTCTTCAAACGTCGCGATGGATTGGTCGAAGAGCGTCGCGTCGGATTTTCGACCCACCACCGTCGCGCTTCCCTTGTAGAGCTTGAGCCGCACGAAACCGTTCACGGTAGCCTGCGTGTCGTCGATCGCAACCTGCAACATTCGGCGCTCCGGGCTCCACCAGTAACCGTTGTAAATGAGCTTCGCGTATCGGGGCATCAGTTCGTCCTTTAGGTGCGCCACCTCGCGATCCAGTGTGATGGATTCGATGCCTCGATGCGCAGCCAAAAGAATGGTTCCACCCGGTGTTTCGTAGCAGCCGCGGGATTTCATTCCCACGTAGCGATTCTCGACCAGGTCGAGGCGACCGATTCCGTTGTCGCCGCCGACCCGATTCAACCGTTCGAGTATTTTGGCCGGGGACAGTGCCTCGCCATCGATTGCCACCGGGTCACCACTGCGAAATTCAATCTCGAGATAGGTAGCCCTGTCGGGCGCCGCCTCGGGGCTGACGCTCCAACGCCACATCTCTTCCTCGGCCTCGGTCCACGGGTCCTCGAGCGGTCCACCCTCGTAGGAAATGTGGAGCAGATTCGCGTCCATGGAGTAGGGAGATTTCTTTCCCCGCTTCATTTCCACTGCAATGCCGTGGGCCTCGGCATACGCGACGAGTCGCTCACGGGAAGTGAGATCCCACTGCCGCCAGGGTGCGATGACCCTGACACTCGGCATCAGCGCGTACGCGCCGAGTTCGAATCGAACCTGATCGTTACCTTTGCCGGTGGCACCGTGGGAAATTGCATCTGCACCGGTTTGCCGGGCGATGTCGATGAGGCGCTTGGCGATCAGCGGCCGGGCAATTGACGTTCCCAGAAGATAGGTCCCCTCGTACACCGTGTTTGCACGAAACATGGGAAAAACGAAATCCCGCACGAATTCTTCGCGCAGGTCGTCGATGTAGATTTCGCGAACACCCAATGCCTGCGCCTTGGTTCGCGCCGGATCCAGCTCTTCGCCCTGACCAATATCCGCCGTAAACGTGACGACCTCGCAGTCGTAGGTTTCCTGGAGCCACTTTAGGATGACCGAAGTGTCGAGACCGCCGGAGTAGGCCAGAACAACCTTTTTTATCTCGGACATGTCGCTCCCAGGACACCCTGTGCGGGATTCGGACCGACGGATTCGCCGGCACCGTTGAAAAGCGTGCTATGATCCGCGCTTCCCAAGAACCGGTCAAGGATGCTCCGAGACCCCGTGGCGCCCGGATTCTAGTGAGCCTTCGAGCCACTCGGCGACGCCATGCCGGTTTTGGGCGAGGCATCGGGATGAACACGGCAACATGTTGATGCCACTGTAAAAGTCAGCAAATCACCGTTCAGCATTTCCCCAGCGACCCACGAATATCCCACAATCGATGCAACTGACGCTTACTCGACCCGACGACTGGCATCTGCATGTCCGGGCCGCAGATGCCCTGCGGGCGGTCGTGCCGTATACCGCGCGGTGCTTCCGGCGCGCCATCATCATGCCGAATCTCGAAATCCCGGTAGCTACGGTGAAGCAGGCGCGGGCGTACCGCGATGAGGTGCTGGCGGCGGTTCCACGCGGTATCGACTTCGAGCCACTCATGACCCTGTACCTGACCGAAAAGACGACCCCGGAACAGATTGAGAAAGCGCTACGATCGGGCATCGTCAAAGCCGTCAAGCTCTATCCCGCCGGCGCCACGACCAACTCGGCCTCCGGCGTAGTTCGAATCGAGCAAACATTCCCAACCCTGGAATGCATGGCTGCTCATGGGTTACCCCTACTCGTGCACGGCGAGGTTACCGATGCGAATGTCGACGTATTCGACCGCGAATCCGCCTTCATCGACCGGGTGTTGGCGCGCCTGGTGGAGCGTTTCCCTCAGCTGCCCATCGTGCTGGAGCACGTCACGACCGAAGACGGTGTCGAATTCGTCAAGAGCGGGTCCGGTAGAGTCGCCGCGACCATCACGCCGCACCACCTGCTGTACAACCGCAATGCGATATTCGAGGGAGGACTGCGGCCACACTTCTATTGCCTACCGGTTTTGAAACGTGAGCGCCATCGTAACGCGCTGGTGGACGCGGCAACCGGTGGAGACCCCCGATTCTTTCTCGGGACGGACAGTGCGCCTCACCCTCGCTCGCGGAAAGAGTCGGGGTGCGGCTGCGCGGGAATTTTCAGCGCCCACGCTGCGATGCCGCTCTACGCTGAGGTGTTCGAGGAGGCGGGCGCCCTGGACCGCCTGGAGGCTTTCGCCAGCTTCAACGGTCCGGCCTTTTACGGGCTGCCCCGAAATGATGACACCATCACACTGGTCCGCGAACCGTGGAGCGTGCCCGAAAGCTACCCGCTCGGGACCGAGCATGTGGTTCCGCTCAGAGCTGGCGCCGAAGTTCGCTGGCAGCTCACTTGTGAGGCCGCGGACAAGCGGTGAACGCCCCATCGACCATGATGTCGCGCCGGTTCCGTGGATTTCTGCCAGTTGTCGTGGACGTGGAGACCGGAGGCTTCAATGCCCAAACGGATGCCTTGCTCGAGATCGCAGCGGTCATGCTGCGCATCGAATCCGGCGGGACGCTCTTCCGAAGCCAGACCATTTCCTATCACGTGGAACCGTTCCCTGGATCCAACATCGAGTCGGAAGCGTTGAAAGTCAACGGCATCGACCCTTACCATCCGTTCCGGTTGGCGAAGCCGGAGAAGGATGTATTGCAGAACATTTTCAGAGCGGTGCGCGCCGAAATCCGAGAGCAAGGCTGCTCCCGGGCAATCCTGGTAGGACATAACGCTTTCTTCGACCTGAACTTCTTGAACGCTGCCGTCAATCGCTGCGGTCTGAAACGCAACCCCTTCCACCCGTTCAGCAATTTTGACACGGTGAGCCTGGCGGGGCTGGCTTATGGTCAGACCGTCCTGGCGCGCGCAGCGGAGGCGGCGGGGATCGAATGGAATACGAACGAGGCGCACTCCGCGATCTATGACGCGGAGCGCACCGCCGATTTGTTTTGCCAGGTCGTCAACCGATGGAAGAGTCTAGGCGGGTGGCAGCCCAACGAGCGCTAGATCAGGTCGATGCTTGCGCACCCTCGGTCGGCGCCGGCTGGACCAGACGCTGTAACTCTCCGCTCTGGTACAACTCGAGCACGATGTCGCAGCCACCGACCAGTTCCCCGTTCACGAACAGCTGTGGAAACGTCGGCCAGTCGGAAAAGCGCGGCATGTTGGCGCGAATCTCCAGATCTTGTAGTACGTTGACGTACGCGAATTCGACCTCGAGGGCCTTGAGCACCTCCACCGTTCTGCTCGAGAACCCGCACATGGGAAACTGGGGCGTGCCCTTCATGTACAGGATGATGGGGTTCTCGTCCACCTGCTGCCGGATGCGATCCATTACGTCCATTCGATTTCAATACCTCGTTTTCAAAAGGGTCCGATTAGGAAAACCGGCACTCGTGTGCCAAGCATACTCTCTGCACCGAGTCGACAAAAACCCCCGTGCGCGGGGTGCGCCGTTGCAAGCACCGGGCGGGCACGCCTAGACTAGCGATTTCCTGCCCCCATATTCTTCGGGGGACTTCGATATTGCACCCACAGCAGAGGGATTCGCAAACACGTGCAATCATTTCCGTCACAACTGCAAGGAGATGGACACCATGGCATTTGAACTGCCGCCACTACCTTACGACAAGAGCGCCCTTGAACCGCACATTTCGGCGGAAACGATCGAGTATCACTACGGCAAGCACCACCAGACCTACGTCACCAACTTGAACAAGCTGGTGGAAGGAACCGAGCATCAGAACTCGAGCCTCGAAGACGTCATTCGCAAGGCGGGCCCCGGGGGGCTGTTCAACAACGCCGCCCAAGTGTGGAATCACACATTCTACTGGAACTGTATGGCGCCAGGGGCGGGCGGCGAGCCGACGGGCGCGGTCGCCAAGGCCATCAGTGCGGCGTTCGGCTCGTTCGCAGACTTCAAGGACAAATTCTCCACTTCCGCCGCGACGAATTTCGGTTCTGGGTGGACCTGGCTGGTGAGAAACGCCAGCGGCGGCGTTTCCATTGTCAACACCAGCAACGCCGGCACACCGCTTACGGAGTCGGATCAAACGCCAATTCTTACGGTCGATGTATGGGAACACGCCTACTACATCGACAAGCGCAACGCGCGGCCCTCCTACATCAGTGACTGGTGGAATCTCGTGAACTGGGATTACGTCAGCAAGCAGTACGGCAATTAATCGAGCGGGTAAGCCGCATCCCGGCAGCGGGCCCGCTCGGGCCCGCTGTATTTTGGGGGGACGGATGCCGCTCGTCGACCTTTTTTACCATTGACAGAGCACACAATGGGACCGCGACATTTTCTCACCCTGCTCGACATGGAGCCCGCCGAGCTTCGAGCCCTGATCACGCGCGCGATCGAACTGAAGCGGCTTCACAAGCGCAATGAGGCACCCGCGCCGCTTCGCGGCAAAGTCCTGGCAATGGTGTTCGAGAAGTCCTCGACGCGCACGCGCGTGTCCTTCGAGGTCGGCATGGCTCAACTTGGCGGCACGGCCCTGTTTTTGAGTCCGCGCGACACGCAGTTGGGACGCGGAGAACCCGTAGAGGATACGGCACGGGTTCTCTCACGCATGGTTGACGCGATCATGATTCGAACGTTCGAGCACGATCGTGCCGTGGCGTTCGCCGGCCATTCTCGTGTGCCCGTGATCAACGGATTGACCGACTGGGTACATCCCTGCCAATTGCTCGCCGACATGATGACGTACGTCGAGCACCGAGGCGATATCTCGGGCCGTACCGTCGCGTGGATCGGCGACGGCAACAACATGTGCAACTCATATATCAACGCAGCCAGGCGTTTTCATTTCGAACTGAGAATCGCCGCGCCGAAGGGGTACGAGCCGGACGCCGCGCTCGTGGACGCCGCGGGGTCTTGCGTCTCGCTATCGTATGACCCGATGCAGGCCGCTCGAGGTGCCGATATGCTCGTCACCGACGTCTGGGCCAGCATGGGGCAGGAGCAGGAACAGGTGGCCAGAGCTCGAGCCTTCGAACCGTTTCAGGTCAATGAACGAGTCATGGCCGTCGCGAAAAACAATGCGCTGTTCATGCATTGCCTCCCGGCCCACCGTGGCGAGGAAGTAGCCGTCGCCGTGCTCGATGGACCCCAAAGCGTGGTCTGGGACGAGGCCGAAAATCGCCTACACGCGCAAAAAGCGTTGCTGGAAATGCTCATTCCGCACGCTGCCGAGGCCAGCCGAAGCGACGGGCCGAGGAACGGTGCAACGCAGTGATCGCGCCCGAATATTGTGTGGGGTCGCACCAGAACCGCCTAGATTTTTTCCACTGTGCCAATGCCTTATAGTCAAAGCGGCGGTTTTGTGCGGGGATACGAACGATAGTCGCCGTTGTGGTGCGGTCGCGTCATCGGTGAGCCCTCGGCCGCCCCCGGATTTACTGGGTCGCGTGGCATCGGGTCTCGCCCGGAACAGCGCCGGATTACCCTGCGGTCTGCGCGATCACTCGCGCCCGCCACGCAACAGTCGGGCTAGCGAACCCTTGTCGAGTGCAGGTGCGCGACCGGGGCACCGGAACGGGTGATTGGATTGTGGCGAATTGCGCTCATGAGCCCGGACATCGGAGCTCGGACCTCCTGCAGCGTTTCGCCGTCGAAGGGATCGTACACGCAGCCCACGAGATCGCCTGCCTGCAGCCACGCCCCGGCAGGTCTCACCGGAACAAAGAATCCGCTGCAGCGGCAGGACAAGACATAGCTTTGACTGGAGCCGAAGTAGTGCAGGTCGCCCTCCTCTCCCAGTTCGACGCCCACCAGAAGACCAATCCGAGACATGAAGCCCACCAGGGCGCGGAAAACGTCTTCGCAGAGTGACGGCTCGAGGATGCCCCTACGGCCGGCGCGCAAGAGAAAGGACTCACCGCCGGTTTGCTTCCACGCGGCCGCCAGCGAATCGCCGCCGCCGCGGCCAGCCTCCCATTCGACGACCGGCAGGCCAAAAAGACACGCCGTCTCGCGCTCGTCGTCTTCCGGACCTTGCAGCGAAACGTGTGGCGCGTGATTCAAATCGTCGTCGCCCGCCGAAATCACCACCTTACAGTACCCACCGGCGGTCAGTTCCAATAATTCCGGAGATGGCGAATAATCGCGGTCGGTACGCGGGCCCGAACCTTCAACGGGCAGCACCCCTGGAACGATGATCACCCGCCCGGTCAGGTGCGCTTCGTCACTGGCCCGATCGACTCGTCTCAGGAAAGCCCCGAGCCGCGACATGACCGAGACCGCATTGTAAGCGTGCTGACTCACCCCCGACACGAGCACGAGTCGCGCCGCGTCGCTGTGGGGGCCGAAGTCGTGGTGCGCTACGGGCCGGGGCATGTACGAAACCCTTCTCCCAACTCGCCCATCTGTCACGAGATGCTCCATAGAAACCACCGGTCTCACGATCTCCCCTCGATTCAGGCCACGATCACGCAACCAAAACATCACGGGATCGGGAGTCGCCGCATGCAAACGAAACGCGTCGGCCACAGCCGCCCGATTCAAATCACGAGCGATGGTGCCACACACCGTTTTTCGTCAAAAGCTGCAATGCAGCACGCGTTCCAACCCGTCCCGCATGCCGGTTTCACCCGAACTCCCGCGGAAAGTGTCCACAATCCCGACATTTGTGCGCCCGGAGCGATGCATTTGGGTATTGATGGCAAACGATTATGCGGATCAACTGCACCACCGCTGTGCAATCGCTAAGATAGCGCCCCATGAGTGACGAACATCTACTGAAGGTGGAGGATATTGAGTGCCGATATGGCGACGAGGTGGTGGTGCGCAACTTCTCCTTGCGCGTCCGCCCGGGTAGCGTAAGTTGCTTGCTGGGACCCAGCGGATGCGGCAAGACCACGGTGCTGCGTGCAATCGCAGGATTTCGCCCGATTCAGGCCGGCAAGATCCATCTTCGAGGCGAAGTGGTCTCGGAGCCAGGCTCAACGGTGCCTCCGGAGCGGCGGCGTATCGGCATGGTCTTCCAGGACTACGCCCTATTTCCACACCTGGATAATCTGGGCAATGTCAGCTTCGGACTTCGACGGGGCAGTCGGGCATTGCGTCGGGAGACTGCGCTGGAAATGCTTGAGGTGGTCGGACTCGTGCAGTTCGCCCACCGCTATCCCCACGAACTGTCAGGCGGGCAACAGCAGCGGGTGGCGCTGGCGCGAGCGCTGGCGGTGAAACCCGATCTGATTCTCATGGACGAGCCGTTCTCGAGCTTGGATGTGGACCTTCGGGAGCGGCTGAGCCGGGAAGTCCACGACATACTCAAGCGTCAGGGTACAGCCGCGATATTGGTCACACACGACCAGCTCGAGGCGTTCGCCATGGGTGAGCAGGTTGGCGTGTTGCGCAATGGTCAGCTCCTGCAGTGGGACACGCCGTACAACCTTTACCATGATCCCGCGGACCGGTTCGTTGCCGATTTCATCGGCCAGGGCCGATTCATCGATGCGGTGCTCCGAGCACCGGACATCATCGACACGCCGCTGGGTACGATTCAAGCAGATCGCGCATTTCTGTGGGAGCCCGGTACCCCACTGGACGTACTGCTACGACCAGATGACATCGTTCCGGACGATAGCGGCAATCTTCGCGGCCGCATCGTAAACAAGGCATTCAAGGGCGCCGAGACCCTCTATACGCTGTCGCTCGAAGGCAACGTGGAGGTGCTCGCACTGTTCCCGAGTCACCTGGACTACCAACTCGGTGAGACCGTGAGCGTACGTGTCGCGGCGGATCACACGGTTGCTTTCACGCGCAGCGGCTCAGGCTAGGAATGTCCGACGCTGGCATCGCGGCATTCAGTCTCGCTCTAGGCGCCGTCGTTTGGTACTGGTGGGACAGCGTATCGGCGCGGGATTCGGCGCTCCGCGCCGTCCGCGAGGCGTGTCGACAGGCCGAAGTTCAACTCCTGGATCACGCGCTGTCCAAGGAGCGGATGCGTCCAGTTCGAGACGATCGGGGCAAGCTGTGCATGTTGCGCGTGTACGCATTCGAGTTCACCTCCGACGGCTCCAGGCGCAATCGTGGCATCATTGCCGTATTGGGTCGTCGGGTCCTGGAGATACACATGGAACCCTATCGGATCAGTTGAACAGGCCGATTCGGGCAATGGTGATCGCGGCAAGATCGTGGTCACTGAACTACCCGCACGGAGTCCCGGTGAAGGAAGAAAGCCGAACCGCGTCCAACAGCGCCAACCCCTTCGGTCGGGCTCGGCGAATGACTGACCGTTTTGTTCTCGACGTCGAAGAGGCTCGAAGACGCAAGGCGCTTCGGGCCTTTCACACGAACGCAATCCAGATTCCCGCACTGCGCCTGTTCGGATTCGTGGCACTCGGGCTGTTACTGCTGCTTTCCGATCTGAGTGCTGGAAAAGAAGATTTCCTAGACAACTATTTGCCGCTGATCGGTGCATTCTTTCTCTACAGCCTTGGAAGCTGGCTACTGCTATATCGGTATTACGACAAGACGGGCTGGGTCGACCTCAGCTTCGTGCTACTGAACGTCGACGTCGTTTTTTTCATCCTTGCGCTGCACCACGTGGGCAACGAGCCCGCGTGGCTGACCTTGCTGCTCATCGTGCGGGTGGCCGATCAAACTGGAATCGGTTTTTGGCGCGCGTTCTATTTCACCAACTTCACGACCCTGGCATTCGTGATCTATCTCTTCTACGTTAACGAGTTTACGCCGCGAGCTGTCGATCTAGACGCCTCCCTGGTCACCCTGGCGATGCTCTATATGGCGGGCCTTTACATCTCGCTCAGCGCGCGCACAGCAGAGAGGCTGCGAAACCGAACCCGTCAGGCGGTCTACACCGCACGGGATCTGCTCCAGCAGCTCAATGCGAAAACAGACGAATTGGAACGTCAGGCGGACGAACTGGCGGTCGCGCGCGACGAGGCGTTGCAGGCATCGCGGCTGAAATCGCAGTTCTTGGCCAACATGAGCCACGAGATCCGCACCCCGATCAACGGGATTCTCGGAATGCTCCAGCTCCTGGAGGGAACGCGCCTGAACACCGAGCAACGCCAGTGGATCGAGGCCGCACAGGGTTCGGGCGCTCTGCTCACCGGCTTGATCGACGACGTTCTCAACCTATCGAAAATCGAGGCGAACAAGGTCGAACTCGAGTCCACGAGATTCAATTTGCACAAGAGTCTCACGGACATCGTGACCCTAATGAAACCTCAGGCGGCGCAAAAACAGCTCGCGTTGCGGTTGACACTTGCGCCGGACTTGCCCAGCAATGCGATGGGTGATTCCTCCAGATTGCAACAGATTCTTGCCAATCTGATCGGCAACGCAATCAAGTTCACCGAAGCGGGGTCGGTGGCGGTCACCGCTCGCGCCGATGCGTGGACTGAGAGGTCTGTCCGCGTTCGTTTCGAGGTGTCCGACTCGGGGATCGGCATCAGTGAAGAGGCTCGGGGGCGGGTATTCGAAGCGTTCAGCCAGGCCGACGGCTCGACCACACGGCGATTCGGTGGAACCGGTCTTGGGCTTGCCATCGCCAAACGGCTTGCCGAGCTCATGGGAGGCGAGATCGGGGTCGAATCGACACCCGGCGTTGGCAGCACATTCTGGTTCACCGCCGAATTCGGTGTGCCGACGCAACAGTCCGATTCCCTCGATCAGGGCGTATCGGCCGCGCGGTCCAATCATTTCGCGCTCGCCGAGCGCTCGGGCCCGCCGCGCGGAAGAGTACTGCTTGCCGAGGACAACCCGGTCAATCGCA
>JBFGYN010000024.1:0-16631 GCA_041587415.1 Candidatus Competibacterales bacterium
CAAATCGATGCCACAGTAATTCATGGTCAGTCTCCTGTTGTTTGAGGCGTTCTTCGGGAACGACCTCGGGTTGATACCAACTTCAGGAGGCTGGCCCTTCTTTCGACGTCTGTCGAGAGCCGGGCCGCTTTATGACATCTAGGCTTTTCTGTCCAAGCGCGAACTCGCAACCGCCACGACCGCATTCTGATCCGGGAGCCCGGTGAGCGATGCGGGGAACAGCTCGATTATCGTCGTCGATCACTCGCACTGGACCGTTGCGCCAGGCGGTTCGGTTCGGCGGATAAACTCTTCGATAAGTGCCTCCAGGCCCTGTTTGTCCACTTCGTCGAAACGGCTCGGTACGGGACTGTCGAGTTCAAACACTGCCACCAACTTATTGCCCTGAATAATCGGTACGACGATTTCCGAGGTGGACCCAGGATCCCAAGACACCAGCCCTGGAAATCGATGGACGTCTTCCACGACTATGGTCCGCTTTTCCAGTGCCGCTTTGCCGCAGGCGCCATTCCCAAAGGGGATTCGAATTTTTGCGGGTCTGCCTTGAAACGGTCCGAGCAGCAACTCCCCTTGGCGGCAGAGATAGAATCCGGCCCAATTGAGATACGGGAGACCATGGAATGCGATGGAGCAAGTAACCGCTGCGTTGGCGATGAAATCCCGTTCCTCGCCCAAAACTTCGTCCAATTCGATGAGCAGTCGCCGATAGGCGTTGCGACGAGTCGTACTGGCCGCTCGATCGCCTGTGTCATTCATGCTGCTGACCTCCTGGGGCATACGAGCGGTGCGGTAGAGCGTAACGAAGTTTTCCTGCTCGTTCCAACGTCTCTCGATCGTGCCTGGCAACGGTGTCGGCCCGGACATTTCATCAGGATCGGGTATGGTCCCGCAGTGCGCCACAAATCGGTTTGTACGATCGGGCGAAACTCCATGGGAGACAGCGGCCTGTGGCTGGATCGTACGCGTTGCGCTGTCAGTTCGTTTCCAGGTAACGCAGGAGTTCCTCGCGATTCAGGGGCGGGGAGAAATGGTCGCCTTGAGCAAGGGCGACACCGCGGACCGCCAGGTAGTCGGCCTGCTCACTGCTTTGAACACCTTCGGCGATCACCCTCAGGCGCAGGTCGGCAGCCATTTGGATGATGGAATCCACCAGCGAGGCGAGCACCGATTGGGAACCGATGGCCGCGGTAAATTGCTGGTCGATCTTCAAATAGTCGAACGGAAACGAATCCAGGTAACTCAAGCTGGAGTAGCCTGTGCCAAAATCGTCCAGCGCCAGGCAATGGCCCTGGGCGCGAAGGGTTGTCATGATGTGGCGTGCGGTCCCCGTGTCCTCACGAATCAGACCGCGTTCGGTTATTTCGTAGATCACCTGCTCGGGCGATACGCCATGCTGCAGCAGACTTCGTTCCGAAAGCTGAAGCGTTCGAGCGTCTTGAAAATGGCCGGAACTCAGGTTGATTGCCACGTGAAATTCGCGGTTGGCCGCAAGAATGTCGCCGATCTCGCGACCAACTTGCCCCAACAGCCAGCGAGTCATCGGTTCGATGAGTCCGGTTTCCTCCGCCACAGCAATGAACGTTGCCGGCCGCATTAGACCTTTTTGCGGATGTCGCCAACGTATGAGCGCTTCGGAGCCGATACAGCGGCGCTCTGCAAGATCCACCACTGGCTGGTAGCGCACTTCGAATTCATTGTTTCGAAGCGCCCGTTGGAGTTCCCCGGTCAATGACAATCGGCGCCGCGTAATGCCGAGCACGAGCGCAATCAGCGAGACGGCGGCAGCGATCCCGGCGAATCCCGGGATCCGCGATCGGCGTGCCCAACCCTGGGTGATCCAGTCCTGGCTCACCGCCGCCACGGCGGCGAAATCCGGGTAATCCGCCAAACGAACTGCCACGCTGGTACGTGGCACGCCATCGTCGAAACGGCCTCGAAACAGGCTGGCGTCGGAGCTCAGATCCTCTTGAGTCTCCGCCCGCGCGATCTCCGGCATGTACCCCACGGATACGAAGACGTGTAGGTCGGTGGAACGAAGTAGTGCCGCGAATCCGTTTCGTCCCAAGTCCGCGCGAAGGCGCCCGATCATGACGCGACGCTGTATCAGAGCGTGCACCTCCCCTCCGTCCGCGCGAGTTCGGGCCACGACGAGGGCGCGCCGGGGCATGGCGGGTATCAGGATCGGTCCTCGCAACCTGAGGCCCGGCTGGGCTGGTGGTACGTCGACGAGCGTGTCGGGTTCGACGGCACCCCAGGAGGTACAGGCCAGCCGCCCCGAAGCCGTGACCAGGCCCAGTTCACTGATTTCCGGAACGTCGAAGGCGGCTCGTCGGAGCCTCTGCACCGTGTCCGCATCGCATTCGTAACCAAGATCTTCGAGCTTCTTCAACTGCTGGTCGACCATCCCGAGAATCTCGTTCGTATCCAGTGCGATCGACTCCGCGATACCCCGCAATTCCAACTCCGCGCTCTGGACTGTCTGTTTGTATGAAATCCAGATCACGAGTCCAATGGGCGCCAGGCCGACGAGCAGCGCCGCGAAAACGGCGAGGATGATGGTTCCGGTTCGGTCCATTACTCCCGGTGTCTTATGCCGCCGAGTGCTCGGCGTGCAGCTCAGCTGGGGCGCAGCGCTGCGCCCCGAAACGACCCAGGGCTACCATGTCATGTGTCCGCCCGGTTTGGACTCTTGGATCGGGCCGGGTTCATGCACCGGCAGTTGGCGAAACGAGTCGCTTTACCCCGGTCGAACCAATGCCGGTGGGAGCAGCGCAAGGCAGAGACAAGCCGTACGCGCCGACTCCGCAACCGCTGGATGTCGGGCGAGCCCGGCGAATTGAGGAAGACGAAACGCGTATGACGTGCCGCCTGAGCACTGGACGCAGGTCTCGGTGTTGGTAGCCCGACATTGTTGGAGAGGGGCACATGGAATTGTTCCTCGACTGCGATGGTCATGACAGCAGGAAATCGGCCGGACCTGGTGGGCGTTGAACGGTCGAATTCTCTCTCATCGTCGACAGCTAAGCGCCCTCGGCATGGGGTTAAGACTCTCAAGAAGCAGCCTCGCTCACGGGCTCCTCGACTCTGGGGCACATGGGAAGCTCGACGCAGAAAGTGGCTCCCTCACCCGGTGCGCTCTCGACCCAGATGCTACCGTTGTGATGCTCAATAATGTGCCGGCTGATGGCCAGCCCAAGACCCGTACCTTTCGGCTTGCCACTGGTCTTGTCGCTCACTTGGTGGAAACGCTGGAAAATGCGCTCATGCTGCTCGGGGGGAATGCCGTGCCCGTTGTCTCGGACACGGACCCTGACACAACCATTAGCCGATTCCAAGGACACATGGACCTGCCCCCCATCGGGGGCGCAAAATTTGACCGCATTCGACAGGAGGTTGATCAGCACTTGCATGAGTCGGTCGTAATCCCCGTATGTTGTTGCTAGCCCGGGCGCCAGCTCGGTTTCGAGCCTTGCCGACTTGTCCTTGAAGAGTTGGCTCGTGGCGTTGATGGCGTCCCGGATTACGCTATTCAGGTCGAGCTGCTCCATCTGCCAGTCCACCCGTCCGGACTCGAGCTTCGCGAAGTCCAGTACTTGATTGATCAGGCGGGTAAGGCGCTCGCTTTCCTTGACGATGATGCCGAGAAACTCCTGTCGCTTCTCCAACTCCAGCTCAGGGCTCTTGAGGAGAATCTCCGAAAACGCACGAATCGAGGTGAGCGGAGTGCGTAGCTCATGGGTGACCGTCGACACGAATTCGTCTTTTAGCCGATCCAATTCCTGGAGGCGCTCGTTTGCCGCTTTCAATTCATTGGTGGCGCGCTGCAGCTCGCGGGATTTTTGCTCGATTCGATGACTGTGGTCCAGGATCTGGGAGGTCTCGTCGAGGATCGTCATCACCTCGTCAATGGACAGGACCTCACCCCGCACCACCGAGGAAACCACCACTCGCGCCGATGCGTTGCCGATGGCGCCAGCCAGCAGTCTTTCGGCGTGCTGAATCAGGCCAGGATCGGGGCGAAGCTCCTCCTGAGAGGGTAAACCGACCTGCGTTGCGTACAGGTCGAAGGCGCGCGTCGCCTCCTTGCGACCGATGAATCGGGCCACCAGATCGAACAACTCGCTGACGGTGGTTTCCCCACGCCAGATCGATGTCGTTCCCCCGCGGACGGCACGATCGTAAATTTCGACGAACAACTCAGCCTGCACACGCTCGATGGCGGATCGCTGTGTGAATAGGGAAACCATCAACATGCCGCCGATATTGACCAACATGCTCCAGAAGACGGCGTGCGTCAGCGGGTCCATTCCACTCAAACCAAACAGCTCGCGAGGCCGGAGAAGCTCGATTCCGAAAGGACCGTGCAAGACGAACTCCTGGCCAATCCAGAGGTCCGAGATGGCGAAATTCGGCAACAGAAGAGTGTAGCACCAGACCGCGAACCCGCCCGTCAAGCCGACAATGGCTCCCGCGCGAGTCGCACGCTTCCAGTAAATGCCAATGATGATCGGGGGCGCGAACTGGGCGGCGGCCGCAAAGGACACCAAGCCGATGGTGACCAACGCATAGGACTCCCCGATCAGGCGCTCGTAGACGTATCCCAGGAGCACGACCAAGACGATACCGCCGCGTCGAATTGCCTTGAGCAACACCGTGAGATCACCACGCTCGTCCAAGTGAAACGCCTTGATGCGCAGCAGCACGGGCATCACCAAGTCGTTGCATATCATGGTGGAGAGAGCAATGGAGGCCACGATGACCATGCTCGTTGCCGCCGACAATCCGCCGATAAACACGAGTACGGCAAGTGCTCTCACCTGTTCAGAGATGGGAAGTAGCAGAACGAAGCGGTCAGCCACTTGGCCGGCGTCTGCGTCCGGAAAGGTGAGCAATCCAGCGAACGCGATGGGCAAGACGAATAAATTGATGACCAGCAGGTACAGGGGAAACAACCACGATGCAGTGCGTATGTGATCCTCGTTCACGTTCTCCACAACCAGCAACTGAAATTGCCTTGGGAGAAACAGAATGGCCATCATGGAAAGGAACGTAATCGTGAACCAGGAAGAATAGGTGTCGACGTCTTCCTGAAATTTGAGCAGCTCACCGTGACCTGCTTTCAGCGCTTGCTCGAAGAGGTCGCCGAAACCATTGAACAATCCGAATGTTACGAAAATTCCCACGGATAGGAATGCGAGCAGCTTGACGAAGGATTCGAACGCTACCGCCAGGACCATGCCCTCGTGACGCTCCGTGGCGTCAATGTGGCGTGTACCGAACAAGATAGCGAATACGGCGAGCAGGACGGCAAGGACGGCCTCGGTGCCACCCCAAATACCTTTCTCGGCCACCCTGCCGATCGATTCGCTGCCCGGGTAGGCACCGAGGATCAGAAAACTGATTGACATGGCCTTAAGCTGAAGAGCGACGTATGGCATTATCCCGACCACGGCGATTACCGTAACCAGCCCCGCGAGAAAGCCGCTCTTTCCGTAACGTGAAGCGATGAAATCCGGAATCGTCGTTATTCGTTGGGCCTTGCTGATACGTACCATTTTCCTCAGCACGAACCACCACAAGACGGCGATCAATGTCGGCCCGAGATAGACACTCAGGAAGCTGACGCCCGTGGTGGCCGCGCGCCCAACGCTGCCGTAGAAGGTCCAGGCAGTGCAGTAGACAGCGATGGATAGCGTGTAGATATACGGATTTGCAATGACGGATCGACCCTCGTCCGCCCGCTTGTCGCCGAAGTAGGCGACCGCGAAGAGTATTGCTAGGTAGCCGATGGCAATGGCAAACAGGAGCCCTTTCCAGAGCATTCAACTGCCCCCGTTCGCATCCGAGTCGCCGTCGCCCGGCGCCCTTCCCGTCGTGAGCGCAATGCCGATAATCAGCGAGAGCCAGGCTCCAAACAGGTAACAGAAAAGGAGCGGTACGCCCAATATCCTGAAATCGGTGCTGAATAACGACAACAGCGGAAAGTTGAACGTCAGCATCCCCAGCACGAAAAGTCCTACACTACGCTCCCGCAGACGCGATTGGTCGTTGATCAAGTTCCCCCCTGACGCATCTCCTGGATTTCGGTCCCGCTAGTAGTGGGCCTGACGCCTGCGGACTTCGAGAATCCTGTCCGACGCTTCTATTGCCTGCCTCAAGGTCACGATGCCCTGGTCCTCGAGAAGGTCGAGAAGTTTGACGAAAATCTGTGCCGTCACACGGGCATCCCCAATCGCGGTATGGCGCAGGCCGGAGTCCAGTTCCACGCCGAGGCGATTGGCCACATCGTCCAGTGTGTGGCGTGGCGTGTGATCGTGCAGGAGCACCGAAATCAGCAAGGTGTCCAGCACCGGGTTGTGAAACCGAACTCCGCTAGCATCTTCCTTCAATCTCAGAAATTTCATGTCGAAGGCAGCATTGTGTGCGACCAGCACAGTATCGTCGCCGACGAATTGGCTGAACTGGGGCAGGACCACTTCTATGGGCGGCTTGCCTCGCACGTCCTCATCGGTGATTCCGTGAAAGTGGCTCGACTCGGCAGGAATCTGTCTGCCCGGGTTCACCAAACGATCAAAGACTTCTCCGGACAGCAGCCGTCCCTGGACGACCCGAACGCCAGCCAACTGAACGATCTGGTCCCCTTCCGAAGGCTTCAGTCCCGTGGTTTCCGTGTCAAAAACCACGTAGCTGAGAGCGGAAAGCCTCGTGTCGCCCAGGTCACCGAGTTCCTCAGATTTGCGGGTGATATCGAAGTCGTAGAATTCGGGCCGATTCGGTAGGACCGCGCGAGTCGGTCTCAATTGGCGCCGCGAGGCCGGCAGCGGTATGCGTATGATGGCGAACCCGGCTCGGCGATGGGGTTGACTCCAGAGCTCCGCGGAATGGCGCTCGAGCACCTGTCGGACGGTGGTGGCGGCTGCAAGATCTGGAAGGCACTCTTGCGCCCAAGTTTCAATCTGCTGCTGCGGCACGGGCCGCCCGCGCCAAACGATGTCCAGATACACTCGACGGTCCCCCAACAAAACCTCCGCATCCAGGTGGTCCACGTCGTCGACGACACCGAGATTGGCATCGCCGTGAAGTCGCCAGATCAAGTGCTCCAGAAGGAGCAGAATTGCCCGGCTGTCCACACTGAACCACATGGGTGTGCCCGTAGCCGTGAGCTGGGGCCCGCCGCGCTGCGCAATCCGCCAGCCCAGCGCACTCAGCAAGTCGTCCGAATAGATATCGAACATCGGCCATTGAGCGGCACTGCCGACGCGGGTCGCCCGCACCAAGGGGTCCAGGAATTCGCTCAAGCGTGCGCATTCTTCGACGATGACGTGCTCGAATGCCAAGCGCTTTTCGCGCAGCATGCCAGGAAAGGCAATGAGGCTTTCCGCTGCCGCGCGAAGGTTGGCAATCGGCGCACGCAACTGGTCGATTCTGGACCGGGTGAGCGCCGGATTCTGCGAATCGTCGCGAGCCCAAGTCGCCATGTTGCGACAAGTCAGAGCGAAGCTTTCGCCGGTTTCCGGGTCGCTCGGAAGCAGACTCATCCGGCATTGGAGAAGCTGCTCGCCCTGAACCATCGCGCAAACGAACTCGGCGTCGATGATGCCATCCGACTCCTGGACGCTGGCAGTGGGCTGTAGCGCCCGATGCCGGTACCTTAGCATGGATAGAGTGTCCTCGATCGGCGCCCGGGCGCAAACTGCGAACACGCTTCGCCCAAGACCGAGCGCTTCCGCATTTGCAACAATCCGCATCGCGGCCGGATTGTAGAGGAGCACGCGCCCATCGTCCGAACACACAATCACAGCTTCGCTGAGACCGCGAAGAACGCGTTCCAGGCGAACTCGTTGCTCTTCCGCGCGCTTCGCGCCCGCCGCAAGCGCGGCGGCGACTTCTGACCGGGCGGTGTGTAGGGCGTCACCGAGCTGATGAATTTCTTCCGGGAGATCCCCGAGCAGGTGGAACCCCGCGACCTCCAATTGGTGGGCCTCGTTGCCCCGGTGGATGATTCGCACGCCCCGGGCAACGGATTCCAGCGGCCGAAAGCAGGTCGCTTCGAGGAAAACCCAAACGAGACTGGTGACAGTCAGGAAAAGGAGTGCTGCGCCGGCGATGGCGATCCAAATCCATTCCAACAGTGCCCGATCGGCGATTGCGCGGCCCGCGACCCAAGCGCCCAGTCCTGCGAGCAGAGCGATTGTGATAAGCGGGAGCGAGGCCAAGAGCCTGACCCTGCTTCGAATTCCCATTCCAACGGCGCCGGTCCGCACCATATCGAGCTACTTGTTCAACCGGTCTTGCCGCTGAGGATCTGGCTCACTTTCTCCACCAATTCCAGGGTCGCAAAAGGTTTCGTCACGTAGTCGTCCGCGCCCATCGCCAGGCCCTTTTCCCTTTCCACGTCGCGGCCTTTCGCGGTCAACATGATGATGTGAACACCCTTCCAATCTGGATTCTGACGAATCGTCTGGCAGACCTCGTAGCCATCTTTCTTGGGCATCATGACATCGAGCAGCACGAGGTCCGGTACCTCCTCCGACATGGCGTCGAGAGCCGCTTCACCGTTATCCGCCGTGCGTACCGTAAACCCGGCCTGTTTCATCAGAAATTCCAGCGACAGGACGATGTTCGGCTCGTCATCCACCACGAGTATCTTGCGGCTCATGTGGATGAGCTCCGCTTACCCCCACCACCCTTGCCGCGCTCGTCCTGGTCTTCCGCGGCGGAATCCGTGGCTTGCAGATTCTTCGCAAAAGCCGACCAAAGCGCCTTTTGCCACGACTCCAGGGACTCGACATTTCCGCTCAGGAGGGGTTTTAGCATCGCCCCCGGGTCGAACCCCAATCCGCCTTGCTTCAGGTGCTCTCTAAGCCGGCTCAGCATCTCGTCCTGTATTGGCTTGACGTCGGGCATGCCGAGAAATTCACGAAGCTCTTCAGGGGTGGCGTCCACATCGACGGTGATCTTCATAGGGGCTCTCCGCCGCTTCGGTTCGATTTAACCCGCACGGGAGGAGCCCGCGCGGCGTGTCGACTCCCGCGTCAATCATAGCAATTGGGAGGACTCACATCTGCAGGAAAAACGGCACCCTCACCAGGCGGCTGAGTTCGTGGTCCAGCCAACGGAGCGATGCAGGCTAGCAATCAGGCTGGGCTGCTGCGCACGGTACCAGCACGTTTCACGTGAACCAGAAGCAGCGATGTGGCCGCAGGTGTCACGCCGGGAATCCGTCCAGCCTGGCCGAGCGTCTCGGGTCTTTGCAGGGACAGTTTTTCGCGGACCTCCGTGGACAGACCCTTGACCTTGGAGTAGTCCAGGTCCGGGGGTAAGGGCAAATCCTCGTGTCGCCGTTGCCGCTCGATTTCGACACGCTGGCGCTCGATGTAGCCGGAATACTTGACCTGCACCTCCACCTGTTCTGCCACGGCATCGTCCGAGACGCCCGGGCCGAGGCCGGGCAACTGTACCAGCCGCCGATAATTCATCTCCGGCCGTCGCAGCAAGTCCTCGGCTCGTGTGCCCCGGTACAAATCCGCGAGCGGTGTCACATCAGCACCCAGGCTGGCCAGATCGCGCGGTCGCATCCAGGTGTCGCGAAGGCGCTGCTTCTCCAATTCGACGGCCTCACGCTTTTCCTCGAACACCCGCCAGCGCCGATCATCGACCAGCCCGAGCTCCCGCCCCTTTGGTGTGAGTCGAAGGTCCGCATTGTCTTCACGCAACAGGAGCCGATGTTCCGCGCGGCTGGTGAACATTCTATAGGGCTCGGTCGTTCCGCGGGTGACGAGATCGTCCACCAGCACTCCCAGGTACGCCTCGTCCCGGCGGGGATGCCACGGATCTCGATTCTGCACGCTCAACGCGGCATTCGAGCCCGCGAGCAAACCCTGTGCAGCGGCTTCTTCATATCCAGTGGTGCCATTGATCTGCCCGGCGAAAAACAAACCGTTAACGAATCGGGTCTCTAGAGTGCTGAACAGGTCCCTGGGATCGAAATAATCGTACTCGATCGCATAACCGGGGCGCGTGACGTGGGCAAGTTCGAACCCTTCCATGGACCGGACGAAGTCAATTTGGACGTCGAACGGCAAACTCGTGGAAATTCCGTTGGGATATACCTCCCGTGTTTCCAGACCCTCTGGCTCCACAAAGACCTGATGGGAATCCCGATCCGGAAAACGCACGATCTTGTCCTCCACCGAGGGGCAATAGCGTGGTCCGATGCCGTCGATCACTCCGGTGTACATGGGAGATCGATCGAGCCCGGAACGAATGATCTCATGGGTGCGATCGTTGGTCCGTGCAATCCAACACGAGACCTGTCGCGGATGATCCGCCGGGTCTCCCAGGAGGGATAATACCGGAGTGGGGACATCCCCTGGCTGCTCGCTCAGCTTGCTGAAATCAATACTTCGGCTGTCTATTCGGGGCGGGGTCCCCGTCTTCAACCGATCGACGCGAAACGGCATCGAGCGCAACCGTTCGGCCAGGCGGATCGATGACGGATCGCCGGCACGCCCGCCATCGTGATTCGCCAATCCGATGTGGATGCGACCACCCAGGAACGTGCCCGTTGTCAAAACCACCGTCCTGGCGGCGAAGCAAAGACCCATTCGCGTGACGACTCCAGTTACCCGATCTCCCGCCAATTCCAGGTCGGTGACCTCCTGCTGGAAAGTTCGAAGGTTGGGCTGATTCTCGAGCTCGCGCCGGATCGCGGCTCGATAAAGAGCTCGATCCGCTTGCGCGCGGGTGGCTCGCACAGCGGGTCCCTTGCGGCGATTCAACATCCGAAATTGTATGCCGGCGCGATCGCCCGCCCGGGCCATGGCACCCCCGAGCGCATCGATCTCCTTCACCAGGTGCCCCTTGCCGATGCCGCCGATCGCGGGGTTACAGGACATCTGGCCCAGTGTCTCGATGCTTTGGGTCAGCAAAAGTGTCGAGGCACCGAGCCTGGAGGCGGCGAGTGCCGCCTCCGTGCCTGCATGTCCGCCGCCAATGACGATCACGTCGAAAGCCTCTGCGTAGCGCATCACTCTGAAAGTCCATCGAATTCGATTGGGGAGAGAATTGTATGCAGCCTCGCGGAGCTTGGCCACATCGGCCTATAATCGGACGCCTGGCAATTCACCGGCCTACGCATGTACAAGGAACATTTCGGTCTTCGAGAAGCTCCGTTCTCGATTACCCCGGACCCTCGCTACGTCTACATGAGTCTCCGCCATCAGGAAGCGCTCGCGCACCTGCTGTACGGCACCGGCGAGGATGGGGGATTCGTGCAGCTTACCGGCGAAGTAGGAACCGGAAAAACCACTCTGGTGAGGGTGCTCCTGGAGCAGGAACTGGGCGAAACGGACTTTGCGCTGATCCTCAACCCGCGGCTGACGCTGGTGGAATTCGTCGCAACCATTTGCGACGAGTTGGGGGTCGGCTATCCGACCGAGGCGACCACGCTCAAGCCTTTGATCGATTCGCTCAACCGACACCTGCTGCGGAGCCACGGCAAGGGCCGCCAGACAGTCGTTATCGTTGATGAGGCGCAGAACTTGGTGCCGGAGGTCCTGGAGCAGGTCCGCCTGCTCACGAATTTGGAAACGGCCAAGCACAAGCTGCTTCGCATCATTCTCGTCGGTCAGCCAGAGCTCAACTCCGTCTTGTCTCGCCACGACATGCGCCAGCTTGCGCAGCGCATCACGGCCCGATATCACCTGAATGCCCTAAGTCGTAGCGAGGTGGCCGCCTACGTGGCGCATCGTCTCCGGGTCGCAGGGGGTCGCGGGGATACCTTCACCAGCGGGGCACTGCGCCAAGTGCATGCACGCTCTGGGGGCATTCCGCGCCTGATAAACGTCATATGTGACCGATCGTTGCTGGGTGCGTACACGAACGGAGCCCGCGAAGTGGACGCGAGGACTGTTCGCAAAGCCGCCCGCGAAGCACTCGGTGACCAGGCCCGCACCGCCCCGGTCCAAGGGTGGCGGGTTGGGCTTGCGGCATCTTTGGCAGCCTTGGTCACCGCCGCCGCCGCAGTGCCCCTGCTCAAGCCTGAATGGGTGCCTTGGAAACCGAGTGAGCTGCTCGCCACGCTCGGGTTTGCTGAAACGAGCGGTGACGCCGCGCCGCAACCGATGATGGCTGCGGAAGGAGATGACCCGAGGGACTTGATGACTTTCTTGACACCCGCCGATTCGGGGCTCGGGCCGTCCAGAAGGCCCGAAACCGAGTTAGCGTCCGGGGTGGCCGGCCCGAGGGTTGGCCTCGACACGGACTCCGATCCGGGGACCCGTCACAGTCCACTGTCGGACATCTCTGCCTCGCTGGTTCTGGATGATGGGCCCCGACAGCCGGGGCAGACTGTCGCGAAGGGCCAATCCAGTTCGCAAGCGGCGAGTGCTCTTGCGTTTCATGAGATCGCGGCCGTTCTGACCCAGCTACCCGTGTCGAGCGACGCCGTCTTCGGGCGCCTTTTCGCCCTATGGGGAGAGGAACCCTCTGGCGATGGGAGAACGGAACCCTGCATCGCCGCATACGCGCTGGCCATGCGCTGCCTCGAGGTGCAAGCGGCTTGGCACGATCTCTTGAAGTGGAATCTTCCGGCCGTAATCTGGCTACGCCGGGAGGGAGATGAGCCACGCCCCGTGTTGCTGGTGGAATTGATGGGAGAGGTGGCCCAAATTGATTTTGGCAATGGACCTCGGCCGGCCCGCCGCGAGGATTTGGACGCGTTTTGGACCGGGCGCACGGCTCTGCTTTGGAGACTCGAAATCGGCTCGGCGCTGATTGGAATGGGATCAACCGGCGAGCCACTTCGGTGGCTACACGAGCGGCTGAATCTGGCCACCGGCCTAGCGAGTGATTCCGGACAGGTCCCAACGGTATTCGATGCATCGCTGCACGATAGGGTGTTGGCCTTCCAGCGCGCCAACGACTTGGTCGCCGACGGAATCGTGGGCCAATACACCATTATTGCGCTCAACAACATCGCGCCGCTTCCCGGAACGCCGCGGTTGGTGCCATGACATGTCATATATTCTCGAGGCACTGAAGAAAGCTGAGCGGGAGCGCCGAGTCGGTCAGGTTCCCGGGCTCGACGGCGTCACGACCATGGCGACGGCGACCGCATCGCCTCGGCGTTGGGTGTTCGTGCTCGGCAGCATTCTGTTGGTAAACCTACTGGTGCTCGGTTATTTGGCCTTTCGGGGCACCGATAGCTGGCAATCCGACCCGGATGTCGCCCAAGACATGGCGCAGGTCGCCGAAGCCGGTAACACGGTGCCGACGCGGGCCGAGCCGCGGATGCCGGAGAAATCCTCTCCGCCATCTTCGGCCCGCATGGACATCGAAACCAAGCCGGCGATCGTCGAATCGAGCGAGGCGTCCCCGCCCGCAAGCGCTAATCTGGAACCCGCCCGAGAATCGGCACCGAAGCCGAAGGCCGCGCCTGCGGAGCCAAAGGCGGCGACTATCCCAAAGCCGAAGCCGGCGGCGACGGCCCGACCGTCGACTGGGTTTCGAGTCGCAAAGCCAGGCACATTGCCACCGGTCCTTGCAGAGTTGCCGACAAGCGTGCGTTCCGGTCTTCCCGAGCTCGCTCTGACGGTGCACGTCTACAGCAGCGAACCCGCCAAGCGTTTCGTGTTCATCAACGATCGCCGCTATCGAGAGGGAGAAACGCTCAGGGAAGGACCGAAATTACAGAGCATTGAGAAACACGGTGCCGTATTGAGCTACAGAGGGCGGCAATTCCTCGTCCCGGGTCGATGGTAGAGGCTCACTTCCCGATACAGAAGCTTGCGAAGATTCGCCCGAGCAAGTCGTCCGAGGTGAACGCGCCGGTAATTTCGGACAGTGCAAATTGGGCGACTCGAAGCTCGTCGGCTGCCAACTCACCCGCCCGGTACTGGCGAAGCTGAACGTCGGCGGCGCTGAGTGCCTCGGCTGCACGCGCGAGGGCCGCCAGGTGTCTTCGGCGAGCCATGAACAGTCCCTCTCCTGCGTCCGGGCGATAACCCATGCACTCCTCCAGGTGCGCGCGCAGTATCTCGATGCCGTCGCCGGTCAACGCGGACAAGTGCAGCTCCGGTCCCCAGGGTCCGTCCACCTTGTTGCCAGCGCGGCCGGTCAGGTCGGCTTTGTTGCGAATCACGCTGACGGTGCAGTCTGACTCTTGCGCTTCGAGCCAACCGCGCTCCTCGTCCCCGATGCCATTGCGGTCATCGACCACCAGCAGCACGCGATCGGCGCACTCAATTTCCACCCAAGCGCGGCGCACCCCTTCGCGCTCCACCGGATCGTCGCTGTCGCGAAGCCCGGCAGTATCCACGACGTGCAGCGGCATACCGTCTACGTCAATTGTCTCGCGCAGCACGTCGCGAGTCGTTCCGGGAATATTCGTCACGATCGCCGATTCTCGACCAGCGAGTCGGTTGAGAATGCTCGACTTGCCGACGTTGGGCCGCCCTGCGATGGCGACACGCATGCCATCCCGCAGCAATACGCCCTGACGCGCGACGCCCCGGACTTCGTCCAGATCCCGGCGCAGGGCCTCGAGGCGATCGAGCAACGCTGCGTCGGCGAGAAAATCGATCTCCTCCTCGGGAAAATCGATCGCCGATTCGACATATACCCGCGCCCGGATCAATCCTTCCACGAGGCCCTCCACCCGCGTGGAGAATTCCCCGCGAAGGGAATGGAGTGCGGCTCGCGCAGCCTCTGCGGTAGCGCTCTCGATGAGATCTGCGACCGCCTCCGCTTGTGCGAGGTCCATTCTGTCGTTCAGGAACGCGCGCTGGGTGAATTCGCCGGGTTTCGCTGGTCGGGCACCCAGCTCGCAGACGCGTTTCACGATGAGATCGAGCACCACCGGACCCCCATGGCCCTGCAGCTCGAGCACATCCTCGCCAGTGAAAGAGTGCGGGGACGGGAAGTAGAGGGCAATGCCCTGGTCGATGGGCTCACCCGAGGCAGTCAGAAACGGGAGAAAAACCGCGACACGGGCCTTCGGCACGTGCCCGAGAAGTGCGTGCGCCGTTTGCTGCACCCCAGGACCTGATACGCGAACGATTCCGATGCCGCCGCGCCCTCTGGGCGTTGCAACGGCGACGATGGTGTCGAGTTCCGATGACGAAAACAATTCTTGCGGCGCGCTACGCTCGGCTGGCCGAAGCCTCGACCCGCCGGGTGATGATCCATTGTTGGGTGATGGAGAGAATGTTGTTCACTAACCAGTAAACCACGAGCCCTGAGGGAAACCACAGGAAGAAAATCGTAAACACCAGGGGAAGAGCCATCATGACCTTGGCCTGAATCGGGTCAGGGGGTGCTGGGTTCAACCGCTGTTGAATGAACATGCTGATGCCCATCAGGATCGGCAGCACGTAGTACGGGTCCTTAGTGGACAAGTCTTTGATCCAGAGAATGAACGGCGCCTGACGGAGTTCGACGGACTCGAGCAGCATCCAATACAGCGCGATGAATACCGGAATCTGCACGACGATCGGAAGGCATCCCCCCATGGGGTTGATTTTCTCCTTCTTGTACAACTCCATCATGGCCTCGTTCATCTTCTGCTTGTCGTGGCCAAATTTTTCCCGAATTGCCTGGACGCGCGGTTGCATTTTGCGCATGTTCGCCATGGACCGGTAGCTGGTTTCCGAAAGCTTGAAGAAGACTGCCTTGATGCAGACTGTCAGTAAGATGATGGCCCATCCCCAGTTACCCACCAGGCCGTGGATGAAGTTCAGTGCCCAAAACAAGGGCTGCGCAATGATCGTCAGGTAGCCGTAATCCACCGTTAGCTCCAGCCCTGGAGCGGCTTCCGCCAGGCGATCCTGAATTTTGGGCCCTGCAAACAGGCGACTGGAATAAACCGTGCTCGAGTCGTTCGCTACGGTCTCGAGCGGGCCAGTCAATCCAATGACATAGCGTTGACCACCCAGATTCCGCGTGTAGTAGGTGGCACGCTCCGTCTCCGGAGGAAGCCAGGCGGTGGCGAAATAATGCTGAATCATCGCGGCCCAACCGCCCTGAATGGTCCGGCTGAGGGGCTCGTCGTCCATGTCATCGAAGGAGATCTTCTCGTACCGCTGCTCAGGGCTCGAAATGACGCCGCCGGTGTAGGTGTAAATAAAGCGTGATTCTCCTTCTGTCGGTGGCCGGCGCTGTATCTGACGGTACTGGGCACCGCTCCAGGTGGAGCCAGTCCTATTTTCGACCCGGTGCTGAACGTGAACCAAGAAGCTGTCCCGCTCGAACGTGTATATTTTCGTTACCCGCAGCCCATCTTGCTCCCACGTCAAGGGCACCTCGAGTCGATTCTCCCCCTCTGCAAGCCGGTATTCGGAACGAGGCGCCGTGTACCGGGCATGATGGGTGGGCGCCGGCGCATCGCCCTGAGTGACGATACCGGACTGCATCACGAACAGATCGTCGGAGTCGCTCAGCAACGTATACGGCGTGTCCTTCTGATGAACGGAAACCGGGTACTGCCGCAGGCGCAGCGTCCGGAGATCCCCACCAGTCGTGTCGATTTCCACGTCGAGCTGGTCGGTTATGACCCGAATTCGACCACTGGTGGCGGGCGCAGCGACAGCGCTCGGTAAAACGCCCGGAGCGGGGGCCGGAACATCCGCTCC
>JBFGYN010000025.1:0-16027 GCA_041587415.1 Candidatus Competibacterales bacterium
GCACATGCAGCGATTGCCCCATGCGGCCATAACCACACAGGAGCCACGCCCCGCTGGGAACGTCCAACGGATGCCCCAGGCGCGCATCGGGCGCTCGCACGAACCAACCGTTCATATTGTGTAGCCGCGGCGCGAGGATCGCCGTGCTCAACAGTTCGGCGAATATCGCGAACGGGTTGATGACAACCACATCCTCCAGCGATTTCAGGTGCTCCACATGGCGCTCGGAGGTTGTGCGAGAAATGACCTTGACGGAGGGATTCAAGAGCTTTGCGACGACTGCAATTTGACGGTTGATTTGCTCATCATTGGTGAGCGCCACGACAGCTTTGCAATTGGGCCGTTTCACACCCGCGTCCACGAGGTGCTTGGGAACGCTCGGATCGGCGCACAGACCCAGCATCTTGACCCGGTAATCGCGTAACGCAAGCGCCTTGATGCGTTCCGGATCATGGTCGAGCACGACCGCGCGAAGATAGTGATCGCTGAGCCCGCGTGCCAGTAAGCTGCCAGTGTCGCCGAAGCCGCAGACAATGTAGTAGGGATCCTTGATTTGACACACCAAGCGGGCGAATTTGCGCTCGTTTACCGCCAAAATGAAATGCGGATTCTGCATCAGGCGAATGATCGAACCTATGGCGTACAACCAGGCGATGACACCCATATAGAGACAGAAGATCGCCCACAGCCTCTGCTCGTCGGTAAAGGCGCTGGGTATCTCGCCAAATCCGGTCGTTGTTGCCGTGTAGGTGAAAAAATAGAAGGCGTGAAAAAGGCTCATGTACTCGGGATTGCCGTCGGCATCCACTCCTGGAATCAGCGCCATTCCTGTGATGCCAACCGCATAGACGATGATTAGAGCGAAAATAGGTCTGCGCATGAAGCGCAAGACCACCATGGCGACGCGATCTAAATCCGAAGTCGAGCCCATCCTAGTGTCCTCAGCGACGCGACATGAGCGTGTCCCCGATCAGAATGACCACCGAAATCATGTTTGCCGCCAGCGCACCGCCCGCCAGCGAGACAATGCTCACCATGGACTCGGCACTCGGTCCGACAGGGGTATCGCTTTCCGCCACGATCCAAAAGACGCGCGCCGCGATCAACAACAAATCAGCCACCAGGCTGGCAGCCAACAGCAGTGCACCCACTTGTGAACGATCGCCAAGCTTCAATCCTGTTGCGATCAGGTTGACTAGGATCGCAATGGTGAGAATCCAAACGTCGTGATGTTTGGGGTCGTCGACGTCTCCCAAGACAAAGACCAAATTGAATGTCAACGCCAGGATGATGAAGAAACCGAAGGTGACTCGTTCCAGATTCATGCCTGGCCCTTGGAGGTCATGATTTAAGGGGGCTCCGATCCATACGCACGGCTGCGCCTCGAAGTGCTTTTACGATCATACACCGAGACGCATTGACCATCGGATAAATGGCCCCCGGAAACCGGGCACTGCCGTAAGTGAAATCTTCCTACGGTCATAGACGGCCAATGTTGCGATCGCCTGTTCGAAGTACACCGCATCCGGGGTGCGCCGGTCCAGGGCGCTGTGTCGGCGCCTGGCATTTTGAGACTGGAGACACCGAATGGACCCCACTCGCGGCTCGGCTGGCGTTTCGTAAACGCGCAAGGACACGTCTTCGTGCTTGACGCTGCGCCGTAGGCGCTCGACGAACACATTGTCCACCCACCGGGCCTTGCCATCCGTGTTGATTACCGCGCCAGAATCCTTGAGTACCGTGGTGCAGGCCTCGGCGGTGACCCGGATGGGCCGCGCGGAGCGTGGTCTGCTTAGCGGCTTGATAGGCGGCGCGTCGAATTGGCCAAGCACCGCTCATTCCGTCCATCCCGTCGTGATCTCATTTGGACATTGCGGACTGCACGTGCCGCCGGTGAATTTGGCACCGCCATTTGCTTCGCAACATCGCTCCATTTCTTGCACTGGTTAGCGCCACTTATCGTCGCGAATAACCTGCCTCGTGTGAGCGCAGCGAGTGCCGCGCCAGGTTGAGGTGGCTGCTGTGCTTCGCCATGGCAGATTAGAACTCTCGCAGCAATCTTCCCCCACCCAGCAAAGCCCCCTCAAACCCGTTCTCCCGTAGCGCATACCAAAACGTTACGGCGTTGATCCCCAGGATCGGAATCCCAAGAACATGTTCCAGTTTCTCCGTAACGTCTATCAAGCTCATGTTTGTTCCACACTGAACGATCGCATCCAGCTCATTCTCGTCAGTGGCCAATAACTCCATAATGGCCTTCTCCTTTGCCCAGTCCGGGACATGCGCGATATGAAGCGCGTTCGCGCAGGAGAAGCCTACGCTCGCGACCACCTGGAAACCCAGTTCCTCGAACATCTGCTTCGCGGACTCGTTTCCTTTCTTGTCGAATGGCGTCAAAATTCCAATTCTCTGTGCTCCATACTTCCCCAGAGCCGCCTGAATCGCATCATGCCAAGTGGCCCATAACAGGCCGGAGTATGCCTCGATGTCCGTCATGGGCGCTCGTATTGCCTCGATGCCTCCAAGAATGTGCTCCAAGCTCATGCCCATGATCATGTATTGAGGCTGCGCCAACGACGCCACATCCACCGCTGACTTGAGCCCGCCCAAGAACTGGCCCTTGTACTCCAGCAGGTCTTTTTCCGTTTCCAACTTTGGCGACGGCGTCACCACGTTGGCACTGTGAAGGCCAACCCCCCGTAGCCCGTCTGGTCCTTGATTCTTGAAGATAATGCTCCATAGTTCGTGCTCCATGCTGGTATTCGTCGCAGGAATGATGAGCCCGAACTTTCTTCTGAAACTCCTCACACCGGGATAGCCTCTGGCAGAGTCGATCTCGCCGAATGTCGCGGCTTTCTTACCATTATGCACAACGCCAGGAGGCGCCAGAGCGGGCATCGGTGGTCCGTTGACGTGGGGTATGGTGATCTTCTTTCCAGAGAGTTTTCCAATGATCATCTCGGCTCCCTGGCTTTTTTTTGCTTTCGACTGCTCTTTCATAGGGCCATGTCCCATTTACGCACCACGCATACAGTGAGCGGCGGTCGACCGCTGGCCGTATGCATCTGACGGCGTGCCGTCGCGTCGGATCCACCGCATTGTCATGCGTTCATCCGCTTGACTCGATGTGCTCGTGACGATGGTGAAGGTCCGGCCAGTGGGGATGCGAGTGATGCATGGGAGCATGCTCATGCCAGTGCGTATGGCGCACCCACGAAGGCAGACCCGGATGAACGTGAGTATGGTGTCCGTCGTCGTGACGATGGGAATGCTCGTGACCCATGGCGTCATGACCGTGCGGATGAGAGTGGTTTTCAAAGAGCAGAAGTACCACGCCGACGATGAGCACGAGCGCGGCCGCCGCGCGAACAGCGGTGAACGGCTCGCCCAGCACGAAAATGGATAATGCCACGCCAAAGAACGGAGCGCTCGCGAACATCACCTGCGCGCGGGTCGCGCCGATCGCTTGCGCGGAGCGAATGAAAAGCACGATGCTCGCACCGTACGAGAGAGCTCCAACAAGCAACGCGATCGCCAACGCGTCGAATCCAGCCGAAATCGGAGCGAGCACGTACCCGATTCCGAAGTTGACCGAACCTGCGACGGTTCCCTTCCAAAGGGTGCTCTGGCTTGGCGTGATGCCGTCGATGAGCGCCGTGAGATGATTATCCAAGCCCCAGCAAACGCACGCGAGCAGGACTAGGGCCGCGGGAATGAAATCTACGGTGCTCGGTCCCCAAGCGAGAAGCACCGATCCGACGAGGGCGGCGACCACGCCGCCCCAGCCGACGAAGCTGAGATGGTCTCGAAACAGCGCCACACCCAGCACCGCTGTAGCCGCGAGCTCCAGATTCAGCCAAAGCGACACGGAGGAGGCTTCCGCAAGCCGCAATCCGAATAGCAATGAAAGCGGGCCGAACACGCCGCCGAAAATAATGGCGCCAAGTAGACGATAGCGATTCCGTTGGTCGTTGCGTCGCGGAAGCGCAAAGCCACCCTTCCGCCACGCAACCGGCGCGACGGCCAACGCCGCGCCGATGTATAGCAGGCCAGCCAACTGAAACGGCGTAAGACCCTGGAGCAGCAGCTTGCTTGCGGGAGTTGCCGCACCGAAAAGGGCAGCAGACAACAGTGCCAGCAATATCGGAAACTTGCACATCTCGTTCTGTCCTGGGCAGTACCGACCTTATGCGCATGACGCCTGAGCTTCAGGCGCGGCCCGCGAAGTGCAACGTCAACTGGAAGCGCTTGTCGGGCATCTATAGTGAAAATGGAGCGTCAATTACTGGCACAGCTCATTGGCGAGATCTCTCAGTAACTTCGCCCCATCGCCATGCCATGCGCTCCCGTGCATACAGGCAAGCGTTGTTGGTTCAGCGGTTGCCAACCGCTCAAGCATCACACGAGCATTTTTTGTGTGTGAGAAATAATCCATGCTGTGCCGAAAAGCTTCACTGGGTCCGAGAATGTCCGATTCTGTGATAGGCGGAAGTTCAGTGCCACCCTGTGTGAACAGATCGCCGCACAGTAATGTCCGGGTGTGTTCCTCCATCAAGAAGCCACATTCCCATGCGTGTGGCAGATGTGGGGCATCGAACCAGCGTACTCGGTGCTTGCCCAGGGAAAGCACCTCATCATCAGCGAGGGCGCGAGGGCTGCGATCAGCAAGGTCTTCGACTGATACCATCGCCGCAACTGTCCCGCAGAGCGGCGAGGATTGCAGGGCGACCGAAAGCCATTCGTTGAGTGAGCCGCACTCATCTGCTTCTACGTGGGAAAAGGCAATATGCCTGAGACGTTCAATCGGCAGTACGCTCGAGACTGCTTCACGTACAAGCGGAAACATCTTTCGAGGGCCGGTGTGGAACAACAATGGTGCATCGTCCACAATAAGGTACTGATTAAAAGAGAACCCAGCCCCACTTTCGAAAAAAACAGGCGTATTGATGCGATAAATCCCATCAGCAATTTCGTGCACATTTGTCCCTGTCTGGCTATTGGTGATGGCCATCATCACCTCCTGGTAAGCAATTCAACTATGAACAGTACCTCCCGGCCTGGCGTTGCACAACGTTTCGCATAACCCGCGCGGTCCATGCAATTGTTACGGCGTTTGCGGCCATCCCGTATATAGTCATCAGTCGATTTCGTGTTCATTAGGATGTTCCCTTCCGAAGCCAGGCGATCGCCTTGCCCTTGTCGGCAAAGAACTTGATTGTGACCGCTCGATTGAATGTGGCAGTTTCAAAAAATACCGTGTCTTCAGTCTCGACCAGCTGCGGCATCAAATAAGCAATTCGCATTCCGAGTGCGTTCCACCTCATGAGATTCGCAGCGGTTTGATACAACTCAATTACGCTCATCATTGTCTTAATTTTATGACTTTCACAGAGAATGCATTTTATGTCTTTTTCCACACACGATTCAATAATCGCTCTCATATTCGTGGTTGCCATTTCGTAGTCATGTAGGCAATTTTCCGTATTCGTGACATGAAGCCCCCACTCTGTTTCAACGCTGTAGTATGTTTGTTCGTTCATTTGAACACTCATTGATTGAGCCAATTTCGCAATGGCATAAGCGATGGCTGCAGCGATTCAGCAATGAATCTAAAGGCGTAACGGGGAGCTAACCAGCCATGCTTCGTGTAACCCGGACAGATCGCGCGCAGCGTGGTCGGAGTTCAGCGTCTTGATGGGCGGCGCGTCGAGTTGGGCAATGACCTTTGATTCCGTTCATCCCGTCATCTCGTTTGGACTTGTCGGATGGAACGCGCCGCCAGTGAATTTGGCATGCCTTTGGGTTCACGATTTCGCTCATTGTCGCGCCCTGGTTAGCGCCCCAATAAGCGGCGCAGGGACGCGCCGAATATCGCTCCGCATCAGCGGCCGAGCGCTCGCGGAGAGAGCGGCATGTCCGGCTACATGCGCTGATCAGCGGGCTTTGCTTGGTGGTTCCCATGTGTCTGGAGGCCATTCATCGAATTGCGGGAGATCATCACTTATTTCGTGCCACCGAGCCTTGGAGCCTACGAAAATATGTGACTCTGGCTTTATGCCTGGATCGCCTTCAACGGTACCTAACGTTATCGTGGTGACGTTGCCTTTGACGGTGCCTGCTAATGAGGAACCACATTCCCTACAAAAACACCATCCGGCATCAGGTAACGATTCGAATACTCTAACAAGGTCTTCTCCTGAGGTCCATTCAAAGTCGTCTGAATTGAATTTGGCATAAGTCGAAAATGCTGCACCATGCTGTCGCCGACACATAGAACAATGGCAGTGACTTGCATCAAAAAGCCGTCCGCCAATTTCGTAGCGGACTTTCCCGCATAAACATCGCCCTTTAATTGACATCTTGGTTTCTCCCTTATGCGCCCCTAACCCGGATATTTCACCAGGGCGGCCTTCGGCTAGCTCGCACGTGGTTGATCGGTAGAAGTTTATGTCCAGTTTAGCGGCTCAGTTCTGGCGTACAAAGTGTACCGCCGCCAAAGGCCGCCCCGATGAAGTATCCGGGCTAACGTTTTAGGGGTCGGCTGAAGCACTTTTTTATGCCTTGTTTTCTGACCCAAAGTAAAAACCAATAACAGCACCAATAATTCCGCTGAATACACTGCCAAATGCCAACAGAAATTCCTGTGCCTCTTTTAAGTCACATGCTCCATGATCTGGGCCGAATTTAATAAATACGAAACTGCCACCAACAATGAATGCTACAAGCAAGAAAAAGCCTCCGATAGCGAGAAACGCTAACTTTCGCCGCGTGTCTTCGCGGACTAGTTCCACACCACCAAGGCTTGGTACAGATTGGATGATTACTTTCATGTCGGTAGTCTTCCAGTCTAATTAGTAAGCGTTATGGGTTGGGGGCTCTGCATCGGTGTATTTGCCAGATACTCAGTCTGGTTTGAGTTCAGAGAACCGTGTTTCGAGTTCTTGCTGTTCGCCTAAATTCTTTGCTGAAATTATTGATTCAATCTTTCCTGTTGGTATTCCTTGTGAATCCATAGCAGCGATCGCAAGACGATCGCTCCTATAGGCAAGATTAAGAAGGCCAAGTGCACGGGAAATGATGTCTCGCTCATTCAATCCCTCTGCTTCCAAATCCTTGAACAGCTTCTCGGTCTCGCCACTGATAAGAAATGAAATAGCTCTCTGCACTGGAATTGCCCTCTAACTCGTGAATTTATCAGCATGACGCTCGCACTCAGCGGCGCGGCTTCGCCGCGTCCGCCTGCAGTGCATTGTTGAACGCCCGACTCGATATCATGTCCGCGCCAACTCCTTTTCTAGAATGCCGAAAAATCGATGTAGTCGTCTGATTTCGTCGCTATTCGTGAGCAGCATCGCAATACCGTGATTGTAAACTGTAACCACAAAAATGGGGTCAGACACGATATTTTCCCTGGAAATTCGTGTCTGACCCCATTTTGTCGGCCATCTTGGGTGCAGTCAGGTCACGGGTGCGTACTGGTCGAATTCCATGCTGAACAGGCCTCGGCCCTGGGTGATGGAGCGAAGTTCCGTCACGTACCCGAACATTTCCGCCAGCGGCACTCTGCCGGTGATGCGCTCCACCCCACCTGAGCGGGATTCGACTCCGTCGATCTGTGCGCGACGGCCGGAGAGCTGGTTCAAGACCGTTCCGGTGTATTCGGCCGGGACCAGGATTTCCAGGTGGAACACCGGCTCGAGTGTCACGGGTTGGCCTTTGGCGACGCCCGCGCGTAGTGCGCTGGACGCGGCGTTGTGGAATGCCAGATTGGTCGACTCGTGCTCGCGCGCCGCACCGCCCACCAAACGGACGACAATGTCGGTGAGCAGGTTTCCACCCACGGGCCCCGACTGGGCGGCGCCACGAATGCCGGACTCGATCGCCGATTCGAAATCCTTGGGAATGACGCCGGGTCGCGTGGCGTTTTCGAATACCAGCCCGCTGCCCGGCTCCCCAGGGGCCAGTTCCAGGCACACGCGGCCAAAATGTGACTTGCCGCCCATGGTTTGCTCGAATATGCCCTCGACCCGCTCGACGGGCACGGTAATGGTTTCCTTGTAGGTGACGTGCGGCTCCCCCATGCGGCTTTGGATGCCGTGCTCGCGCTGCAGCCGGTCCAGCAGCACTTCCAGGTGCAGCTCACCCATTCCGGCAATGATCGTCTGACCGGTTTCCTCGTCGATCCCGACGTTTATGGAAGGATCTTCCTCGGCCAGTTTGGCCAGCGCATCGTGAAAACCATCGATGTCTTCCGCACGCCGTGGCTCCACCACGGCCCGAATGACCGGTTCCGGAAAATCAATGCTCTCCAGCAAGACGGGATGCTCCCGTGCACACAAGGTGTCGCCGGTTCGCACTTTGTTGAGGCCCGGGATGGCCGCGATATCGCCGGCACGGATCACGCGCAGATCCTCGCGGTGATTTGCGTACATGCGAACGAGCCGCGACGCACGCTCACGGGCATCCTGGCTGACGTCGTAGAGCTGCGCACCGTGCCCGATTTTTCCGGAGTAGACCCGAACGTACGCGAGATGGCCCATGTAGGGGTCGTTGGCGATCTTGAACACCAACGCGGCCAGGCTGTGGTTCGGGTCCGGCTCGAGGTGAACCGTCTCCCCGGTGCCGGGATGAACGCCCTGCACGCTGCCCCGGTCAAGGGGCGAGGGCAGAAAATCGACCACGCCGTCCAATAGCGGCTGCACCCCGATGTTGCGCAGAGCTGCACCGCAGTACACGGGGAACAGGCGGTTTGCGATCGTGGCCCGCCGGAGCGCGGCGAACAGCTGTTGCGGGGCGGGCTCCAGCTCCTCCAAAAACAAGTTGGTGAGCTCGTCGTCGGTCTCGCAAATACGCTCAATGAGCGTCGAACGCGCCGCCTCCGCTGCATCAATCATACGCTCCGGAATCGGCGCCATTTCCCGGTGTGCGCCCTCGTCATCCGTCCAACGAATGGCTTGGCGGCTCAACAGGTCGACCACTCCCTCGAATTGGCCCTCCGCGCCAATGGGAATCTGGAGACACGCCGTGCTTGCGCCGAGGCGCTGTTCGATGGTCTCCACTGCCGCATCGAAGTCGGCACCGATTCGATCCATCTTGTTCACGAAGCACAGCCGCGGCACGTTGTAACGGTTTGCCTGGCGCCACACGGTCTCGCTCTGGGGTTCGACGCCATTGACCCCGTCGAATACCACCACTGCGCCGTCCAACACACGTAACGCGCGCTGCACCTCCGCTGTGAAGTCGATGTGCCCGGGCGTGTCGATGAGGTTGATCTGGTGGCCGCGCCATTGCGCGGTGATCGCCGCGGAGACGATGGTGATGCCACGCTCACGCTCCTGGTCCATCCAATCGGTAACGGTCGTGCCGGTATCGACGGAGCCCAGCTTGTGGGTGCGACCGGTATAGAACAGGATGCGCTCGGTCGTCGTGGTCTTGCCGGCGTCCACGTGTGCCACGACGCCGATATTGCGGATTTTGTCTAGGGGGATCGGCGTGTCTTCCATCGAATCGCTTCTCCAGACGAGTCAAACCAAGAAGGAAGTCAGACCAAGAAGATAGATCAGCGACGGAAAAGTTACGTCGGAGTTATACTGGAGCCGATTGCCGCGGCGCTCGATGGGCCGCAGTCAAGGTATGTGACCACAACGCTGCGCGGAACGCCCGTGGGCCGTTCTGCGTCGCCGAAGCCATTGGTGCAAACAGGTATGACTGAAACAGATCAGATAGTGGCCGCCGTGCGGGCCGCCATCGACGGTGATCCGGGTATCGACCCCCATCAGGCCCGAATCGCCATCGAAACGCACGACGGCATCCTGCGCCTCGCAGGCGAAGTTCCCGACATCGGCGCCAAGCGCCGAATTCTGAAAAAAGCCATGAAGACTCCAGGTGTTACCGGCGTGGAGGATCATTTGGGCGTGGTCCCCGGCGAACACAAGGGCGACGGTGAAATCCTGAACGCCGTATACCAGTCGCTCAGCGAAGAGTCCGCGTTCATGGATTACTCGATCGCGGGCGGTGATGGCAACGACGAGGTTCACAATCGGCGTCGCGACGGCGCGGAAGGCATTATTCAGATCATGGTCGAGGAGGGCGAGGTTACGCTCAGCGGCAACGTACAGAGTCTGTCTCATCGAAGACTCGCGGAAGTTCTGGCTTGGTGGGCGTCCGGCACGGTCAACGTACACGACGAACTGCATGTGGTTCCGCCCGAGCAGGATACCGACGACGAGATCACCGACGCCGTTCGCATCGTCCTCGAAAAAGACCCATGGCTGAACGCGAGTCAGATCGGGGTGCACACCAGCGGTGGGGAAGTGATACTGAGCGGCCTGCTCCATTCCGTCGAGCAAAAGCACATGGCCGAATGCAATGCTTGGTACATCGCGGGTGTCGAAGGCGTCAACAACCGCATAGAAGTGCGCCCCTGAGGGTTTGCACGTTCACAGGCCAGCGAGTAGGAGCGGCATCTCAGGCGGGTGTGTGAGCACCCCCGCCGCGAACCGCTCCTGCCGCCCAAGAATTGCTCTGCCATGAGTTGGACACAGCTGGTCCCCCTCGCCAAACTCGCCGCATCGGACCGGACGGTTGTGAAAGCTGGCGGGCGGCAGATTGCCGTATTTCGCACTGCGCGCGGGTTTTACGCCTGCAACAACCGTTGCCCCCACGAGGGCTATCCCCTGGCGGAAGGCTCCCTGTCGGATGGGTGCATCCTCACCTGTAATTGGCACAACTGGAAGTTCGACCTGGAAAGTGGGGCGACGCTCGTCGGGGGCGACACATTGCGGCGTTATCCAGTCGAGATCCGCGACGGTCATGTGTGGGCGGATCTATCCGAGCTGCCGGCAGCGGAGCGGATCGAACGCGCCCTGGACCGAATCCGTTCCGCGCTGGACGAGCACGCATACGATCGCATCGCCAGAGAACTGGGCCGCCTCGAGCTGGCGGGTGGCGATCCTTTGGAGGCACTGCGGCGAACGATCACGGATCGATGCGAACGGTTCGAGTTTGGCACCAGCCATGCCGCCGCCGGCACGACAGACTGGCTTGCTCTGCGGGCGCGCACGGATCCGGAACGGGTCGACGCACGCGTCGTGACGATTCTGGAGAGCTTGGGGCATTTCGCGTGGGATACGCTGCGCGAACGCCTCTACCCCTTTGCGGAGACCGTGATCGAATTCGACCCGGACGAGCTGGTGAATGCGATCGAGGCCGAGGACGAGGAGCGTTCAATCGCTCTCACCCGGGGGGCATTCGCGCAGCGTCTCGGCTTCGCGGGTCTGGAGCGGCCTCTCACCAGGGCGGCGCTCGCCCACTATCAAGATTTCGGTCACTCTCTGATCTACGTCCTGAAAACGCGGCAACTCATCGAGCGCTTGGGCGCCGGGGTCACTGAGCCCCTGTGCCTGATGCTGGTGCGGTCCCTGAGCTTCGCGTCCAGAGAGGACCTCATTCCCGAGTTCAAATCTTACCGCCCGGCCTTGGCGCGCTGGGGGAAGAGCGAGACGTCCCAAGCTTCGGTGGAAGACTTCATTGGGCTCGATATCGCCGATCTGCTGGCCGCCATCGCCGACCGATCGACGCTGCCCCCCGAGACGCTCTACCAGATCCTGCTCGCCGTGAACGCGTTCAACATGCTGCATTTCGACCTCTCCTATCAATCCCGAACCAACAACCCCGTTGCCCAAAACGTGGGCTGGCTCGACTTCACCCACGGCATTACGTTCGCGAACGCCGTGCGCCATCAATGCACCCGATTTCCGGATCTTTGGGCGGCGGGGCTGCTGCAGATGGGCTGTTTCGCCGGCCGCAATGCGCGCTACGCCCGGGCGAGAATTGCGCTCGAGCACTGGCTGCCCGAGGACCCGGAACAATTTTTCGAGTCCGCATTCGAGTCGCTGTTCGACCACGGCCAGCCGGAGTACATCGTCTCCTGTCACATCTTGAAATTGCTCACGGCGGCTCAGGAGGAGTATCGCCACGCGCCCGAGGGACCGGCCGCACTGTGGTTGCTGGCCGCAGTCAATCGGTTTCTGAACTCACCGCTGAAGCGCAAGCACACGCTGCGAACCGCGCGGCAATCCATTGAGTTCGTCGCTAACGAGTGACGACTTCCACGAGCGGCGCGCCCCGTTTCAGACACGCAAGGACGACGCGGTCGAAACGTGAGGTCGATGCCAGCGCAATGTGAGCCGCCTCCCGGGCCAGGATTCTCCGGTCCTCATCGTCGACCATGTTGATCAGTGGCACGACCACCGCCTGCGACGGACATCCCCTGAGCGCGCCATTCTCGTGCGCAAGCAACCGCCCCACGTGCTCGGGAGAGATGTTCTGCCCCATCGCCAGATCCACGATTTCGCCAAGCCGTTCCGGATGATGGGCAACCCGCCCGCCAAGCGGTTGGCCGATCGCTCGAGCCGACACCACTGGAATGACGGTGCTGGCCGCCGGAACCACCTGGGGCTCACGCTCCGCCGGAGCTTTGATCCAGCGAAATCGCGCACCGTCCGCCTTGACATACATGACCGCGAACTGCCCGCTTTGGTGAATGCGCTCGAGCAGTTGCGGTGGCACGCCCGCGTATCGTTTGGTCTTGTCCGAGGGCAGAGCAAAGGCGACCACACGCGCCTGCCCCTCGGCTGTCACGCGTTCCACCAGGTGGTCGGAATCGGCGACAACAGCCGTCCCCGGGAGTGAGTGGGGAAACGGCGGGATGTGAACCGTGGCCGAAATTGCCACCCGGCCGGGGTGCATCTCGGCCAAACGATAGAGTGCCGACTTTTTCCCGCCCGCACCGGTCATGCAGACGATTCCCCGGCGTGCGTTCAGCAAATCCAGCAACGTTCCGGGATGCTGGGAATCCCGGATTTCGATGTCTCGTGGACCCATTTGCATCACTCGGCGACGCGCCCTTCCTGGGTGAGGACATGATCCACCCAAATGCCGGTCAATTGATCCAGCAGCCGATTCTGGCCCTGGCGCGCGGCGAGATTGTCGAGATCGATCCAGGTGAGCGGTTGATCCTGGCCGGCACAGGAGAAGACAGCGCGGGTGCGCTCGCCGGTTCTTGGGTCCACTTGCCATTGCAGACACTGGGCGCAGACGCCTTTGAGCATGCACTGCATCGGACTCCCCACCGTCCCCAGGGCTTCGACGTTCTTCCGGAAAAGCTCACCGGGCCTTTCCGTCAGGAGCGACTGAAAGACCTGCAGCAAGCCAGTGGCGCCCATGATCATTATCCGGTCCACCTCCCCCAGGGCGATAGCCTCGGAATGGTTCGCGGGACGAATCCGGCCCGCGGCATAGTCGTGTAACACGGCCATCACGTCGTTCGAGACGACTGACAGATCCTGGGGGCGCCGCGGCTCGATGGCCGGCCCCGTAGCCGTGCACCAAATGATCTGATCGGCGGCCGCTTCCAGCTCGTCCTGGTGGTCCACATCCGCCGCACGATCCAACGTCGAGAAGTAAACGACGCGATTACCGGCCCCTCGCAGCTCTGGCCCGATGTCCAGCATTACCGCAGAGCCCCAGCGCCCGGCAACGATCAATACCGTACGCTCGTGCGGAATGTCGGTGGGAGCGCCCGTCGGGCCCATCAACACGATGGGATCGCCAGGCTCGAGACGGGCCACCAGTTTCGCCGTCGGCCCCCACTGCAACACCAACAGACGCACCTCATCGCCCCGAACGCCGGTTCCGCTGACGGTCATGAGGGGTATTTGCAATCGGGTACCAGCCACGACGGGACTGGTGGATTCGAATGTCTGAAGACGAAAGAACTGGCCTGGGCGGAAATTCCGGGCCGCCATGGGCGCCTTTACCCAAAGCTCGGTTACGGCCGGGTTGCTCGAGTCGACGGCGGCGACCCGGGGACTCAAAAGCGCGTCCATGCGCTCGCGGAAGGCTTCGGGGTCCGCGGGAGAGGCGTCATTGGCGGGCGCGCTCTCGAGCGCCGCCATGATCTCCGGATAGCTTCGCTTGGCCGAGGCGATGGCCTTGACCACGCTGCCGTGAAACACCGGGTGCGTGTCCCCGAGAAAAGTAACGAAACGCCCGTCGGCGTCGACCGAGGTAAACGGCGCGAATTCAGGCGATTTGCAGTGCTCGGCCACCTGAGCCGGCTGCAAATCGCCACCGTGCTGAACGTGGGGAAGGAAATGGTCCGCCTCCAGTTCGAAGGTTCCGGGGTGCTCGTGCTCATATATTGTGTTCGGAGACGCCCCGGCGGCAACGAAGACGGACTTGGCGGGCAGACTGACCTCCTCGTTGCTGGCCAACCAGCGGCCCTCCACGCAGTTCATCCGCCGGCAAACCAGGGCGCTCACGTGCTGGAATTCGTCCAGCTCACAGCGAAGAGGCGACATGCCTTCCAGGTAATAGAGTCCCTCCTCCATGGCTTTGATGACTTCTTCGTGGTTCCGCAGATAAGCGGGCGATGCGTTGAGGCCTTTGCGATACGCGAGGGTCACCCCGCCCCATGCCCGAACCAGGGATCGGAAGTCCGGGTCTTCGCCCTGTTTCGCAGCCCGGGCACGCTCGGCTCGAACGGCGCGTCCGTGGTCGAGAAACTCGTCGAGAATGCGCAAGTCCTCGGTGCCCAGCACCGCGCGCATCACATCCTCGCCCCGGGCCGCGGCGAGTGTCTCGAACCGAGCCAAAAGCTTTTCGGTCTGCTTGATGTAATGGGCTTGGACTTCCGTTGCGGTATCGATTGCCGTCAAGCCACCACCGATTACCACCGCCGGCAGCCGGACCTGCAGATTCGCCAGGCTCGATTCCTTGCCCGCCCCGGTGAGCTGCAGCGCCATGAGGAAATCGTTGGCCTGACGCATGCCGCGTGCAAGGCCGGCGCCCATGTGAATGACTTTCGGCAGTCCAGCACCGGTTGCGACGCACACGTGATCGAACCCAAGCGCCCAGGCGTCGTCGAGCGTCAGTGTTCCGCCGAAACGCACACCGCCGAACACCTGAAACCCGGCACGACGGGCCAAGCTGAGATAAATGAGCTTCAGAAAGTTTTTGTCCCAGCGTACGGTGATGCCGTATTCCGCCACGCCACCGAAACCGAGCAGGATTCGCTCCTCGAGAGACTCTTCCAGCTCCGACCAATCCCGCACCGGGTTTTTCAGCCGAGCTCTCGGCAACGGTTCGATTTTCAAGCCGTCGATTCCCACCACGGTGCAACCTTCCTGGGTGAGGTAGTGCGCCATGGTGAACCCCGCTGGACCCATGCCCGCAATCAGCACCCGGCGCCCGTTTCGGGGCTTGGGCAGAAACCCGGCTCGGCGCAACGGGTTCCAGCGTGTGAGCAGGTCGTAGATCTCGACGCCCCAGGGCAGCATCAGGACATCCATCAGAATTCGCGTTTCGACTTGCGGGATATTCACCGGATCCTGCTTCTGGTAGATACACCCTTTCATGCAGTCATTGCAGATCCGGTGGCCGGTGGCGGGGATCATCGGGTTGTCCACCATGGCAACCGCCAAAGCGCCGATCGGATGCCCGTCCCGCTTCAGGATGTGCATTTCCGAGACCTTTTCGTCCAAGGGACAACCGGTCAGCGTCACCCCGAGGGGATCGACCTTGAGACCCAATTCCGGTTCGCCCTTTTTCTCCGGGAACCCCTTGGAGCAGAAATCTCCATCGTGATCGTGGCAATAGATGCAGTAATGCACCTCGTCGCGCACCTGACGCGCAGTCATGCGCGGATCCGTCAGCCGAAATCCGTCCCGGTGACGAAATCGCTCGGGCGCCACCTGCCGCCGTTGCAAGCGGTCCGCGTCCGCCGCAGTCAGTGGAACCAGGTGGGCGTGATCCACCCGCTGCGGGAGCTTGAAACTCGCCCAGCCCGCAACGGCTGCCTTTCCGTCCGCGCTGTTCAGCCCCAGAACACACCATTGAATGAGACGGTCAATGGACTCGGCGTTCGCCTTCTCGTCCTCTCGCAGAGCAGCGCCCAGCCGGGCGATCGCGAATTCCCGATCCGCGGCCGCATCGAGTCCCGCCTCTGCCAGTGCGCCATCCAGCC
>JBFGYN010000026.1:0-15874 GCA_041587415.1 Candidatus Competibacterales bacterium
GAGGGCGCCGCGGGCCCATGAAAAACGTGATCGTTCAGCTTCCGTTCAGCCTCCAATAGATACCTTGGGCGCCATCAGACAACCCATAGGTATGCAGAAATGAAATTCAAAACGACCGTTGCCGCTGTTTCGCTTGCCATCGCCGCTACGCTGGCCTCGACCAGTGCACTCGCGCACGAGCAAACTCGGGGAAACGTCCATTACCACAACACCAAGATTATCAACGTGCACCAGAGCGGCCCGGTCCGCAAGGTCCATGGCAAGCACGGAAAGCACCATAAATACGATAAATACGATCATCACGGGCATCACGGGCATCACCGGAAGCATCGCGGCCACAACCACGGATCTCATCATGGCGGGCATTACCGCGATCCCCGTTACCACGGTCATCACCACGGGTCTCATCACCACGGCCACTACGGTGGTCATCATCACTACTTAGGACCGGCCGTGATCGGTGGCATTATCGGCGGGGTGATCGGTTATGAGATTGGCCAACACCAGCATGGCCACTGATTCCGGGATGCGGTGAGGACAGAATGGATCGGCGGACCATGCTTCGGCTTCTGTTCGGCACGGCTTTGGCGGCGATACCTGTTCTGACGGTCGAAGCTCAGCACGAAGAGGAAAAAAAGAAGGCATCCGAAGCGCCCAAGGAACGGGGCCGTAAGTCTGCGCCACGGAAGAAGGGGCGAGAACAGAAGAACGGCAGGGGCTCTGCTCCGCAAGCGTTGCAGGGAGATAGGATTTCGCCGGATGCGGCAGCCGACGCCGCTCGGCGGGCAACCGGTGGCAAGGTGCTGGGTGTCCGATCATCCGGGGATGATTACAGCATTCGGGTCTTGACGCCGAGCGGCCGGCTCCGCAGCGTCAGGGTCGACGCTCGATCCGGTAGGGTGCTGGATTGATGAGGGTGCTCCTGATCGAGGACGAGGCACCCCTGCGGGAGCAGCTTCTGGATCGCTTTCGCACCGAGGGATGGGCGCTGGATTCGGCGGGAGACGGTGAGGAAGGTTTTTACCTTGGGTCCGATTACCCGGTGGATATTGCGGTCGTGGATCTCGGCCTGCCAAAACTCTCCGGGGTGGAGGTGGTCCGTCGTTGGCGGCAGCACGGCCGAACCTTTCCCATTCTGATCCTCACTGCGCGGAGCCGATGGCAGGACAAAGTCGAGGGACTGGAAGCGGGCGCGGACGACTATCTCGTCAAGCCCTTTCACACTGAGGAACTGCTTGCCCGAATTCGCGCTCTCGTGCGGCGCGCCGGTGGCTGGGCGAGCGCGGAACTCCGCTGCGGACCGATCTGCCTGGACCCGGGTAAGAAGCGGGTAACACGCTCGGATGAGCTGGTGGAGCTCACGGCGTACGAGTATCGCGTTCTCGAATATCTCATGCTGCGGGCAGGTCACGTCGTATCGAAAACCGAGCTGTCCGAGCACGTCTACAGCGAGGACATGGACCGCGACAGCAATGTGTTGGAAGTCCTGGTTGCCCGGCTCAGGCGGAAGCTGGACCCGGAGCGCACGTTGAACCCGATCGAGACACAAAGGGGACAGGGTTACCGCTTGGCTTTGGACCGGAATTCCAGCTGACGTGGTCGAGGGAACGTCATCGTTACGGGCACGTTTGCTCGTGGCCGTATCTGTCGTGCTCGCGGGGTTCCTGGGTCTGACGGGGCTGTCACTCGATCGGGCCTTCCGCGACAGCTCGCGGGCCGCGGTGGACGAACGGCTCCTCACCCAAGTTTACGGACTTCTGGCGGCTGCCGAGTTGGATGAAGACGGTGGCCTGCGAATTCCCGACGTCTTGCCCGACCCCCGGTTCGCGTCGGCGGCCTCCGGCCTCTACGCCGAGGTCCGCCACGGGAGCAACGTTTCCTGGCGATCCAGTTCCGCTCTGGGGGTGAAACTCGATGTACTCTCTCCCGACGAGCCAGGCACCGCGCGCTACTCGGAGTTGAATGTCCAGGGTGCCGGTCAGCTACTTGCGGTGAGCTTCGCCGTACTCTGGGAACGTGAATTGGGGGATCCGCTTCTATACGAGATTCGAATCGCGGAGAGCCGGGATGCCTTCGAAGCCCAGCTGTCCTCGTTCCGGCGCACGCTTTGGGCGTGGCTCGCGGGCGCGGCAGCCGTCTTGTTGTGCACCCAGCTCGCCGTGGTGCACTGGGGCCTCACGCCCCTACATCGGTTCGCCGAAGAGGTGCGCGCCATCGAACACGGCGAGCGGGAGCGCATCGCACTGCCCGTGCCCCGTGAACTCCTTCCCCTCGCGGAGAGCCTGAACGGGCTTGTTGCCCAGGGCTCTCGACACCTGGAACGTTATCGCAACGCTTTAGGCAATCTGGCACACAGTCTAAAGACGCCCCTCGCCGTTCTCCGGGGCGCCACGGAGCTGGCTGACGACACGCCGTTTCGCCAGACTGTGGCCGCTCAAATTCGCCGCATGGACGAAACGGTTTCTCATCAGCTTCAACGTGCTGCGGCTTCGGGCGGAAGTCTGTTGGCCAAACCGGTCGCTGTTGCGCCAATTGCGCTCGGCATCCGAGACGCCCTGGCAAAGGTCTACCAGCAACGGCAAATTACTTGGGAACTGAATGTGGAAGACAATGTGATGTTTCGTGGCGATCCGTCGGATCTCATGGAAATGTTGGGCAATTTGGGTGATAACGCCGGCAAATGGGCACGTTCCCGGGTGCAGATTGCCGCACGCCACGACGACGGCGGGTTTCTACGCCTGGTGGTCTCGGACGATGGACCGGGCATCGATCCCAGCACTGCGTTGCACGTTCTCGAACGCGGTACGCGCGGCGACGAGAACGTGGAGGGCCAGGGAATTGGGCTCGCCGTCGTGCGCGAACTGGCCGAAGAAGTCTACGGCGGCCAAGTCCGAATCGAGCGCAGTGCAATGGGCGGCGGTGCGGTGGTTCTGCGGCTGCCGGTCTGATATGGCTGCCTCCGAGGACCAGACGAGGGCCTATGTCTTCGCCGCACTGACCGTGCTCTTCTGGGCGACCGTACCGACGGCGTTCAAACTTGTCTTGGCACGCATGCCGCCGGGAGAGTTGGTCCTGATCGCATCCCTCGTTTCCCTGCTGGTTTTGGCGGCAGTTCTGGCGTGGCGCGGCGAGTTGCGGGCGCTGGCGGCCTGGTCGATGGCAGACTACGCCCGCTCGGCTCTCCTTGGCTTCCTGAATCCGTTCGCCTACTACCTGATCTTGCTGCATGCCTACGACCGGTTACCCGCCCAGGAAGCGCAACCCCTCAATATGATTTGGCCGCTCGTCCTGACACTGTTCTCGCTGGTCATCCTCAAGCAACGAATTCGAGGAATCACCTTACTCGCGATGGTCGTCAGCTTTTCGGGTGCGCTGACCATCGCCACCCGGGGCGACATTCTGGGATTCCGCGTCAGCGACGGGCTCGGGGTGGGCCTGGCAATGGGCAGCGCGGTAATCTGGGCAATCTACTGGAATCTCGGAGTCCGGGACCGCAAGAAGCCCGTCGCCAGACTGTGTGTGAATTTCTCATTCGGCGTGCTGTTCACGACGGCGTATCTGTTCGTTGTCGGCACTGCGGGCGTTCCGGGGATAGTGGGTCTGTTGGGCGCGGGCTACATTGGTCTGTTCGAAATGGGCTTTGCCTTCGTCCTCTGGCTCAAGGCCCTGCAGCTGTCAAAAACCACTGCGCAAGTAAGCAATTTGATATTCGTGACACCCTTTCTATCGCTCGTGCTCGTGCACACCGTGCTGGGTGAGTCCTTACTGCCCAGCACGGTAGCCGGTCTCGTCCTGATCGTTTCAGGTATCATTTTGCAGAGAATTACAGAGCGTCCTTAGCCCGCATCGCTCACCGGGCTTCCGGACGAAAGTGCAGTCGTGGTGGTTCCGGGTGCGCGCTTGCATAGAAACGCGTAGCCGTCGCGACGGTTCGGAGGAAAGCCCGGGCGTCCCTATTTGCCGCGCCAATCGAGCTATCGCCGGGAGAGCGGTGCCGGTTACGCACTCTTTTCTGTCGATTCCTGAATACTGCATATCAGGCAATCACTTGCAGCAGTTTCGAGCGGCCTTGCGAGCGCTGCGGATCAGCCGGGAATTCGTGCCCGCAATCGTTGCCCGCAATAAAATGCACCCGATCATTGGCGAAGCTTCGCCAAATGATCCATGCTTGCGTCCATCAGGAACCGTTCATGCATCGTAGAATCGAAACTTGGGAGGGTTCCTGCGACGGACGCGCTGGAGCGTAGAAAGCATGCAACATGCGAACCTGGCAATGGGCAAGTGGGCTAAACTCCAACAACGGACCGATTGGAAGCTGGACGATCTGATGCAGCTGACGGTGGAGCTGTGGGTGTTTGCTCTGCTGCTCTATCAACTCGGATTGACAGCTGTCCGTTAGTCGCCATAGAAGGGCTCTTATCAATTTGCCGAATTGAGTCATCCTGGCGCGTCCGGAGATTCCCTAAGGAGCCGAGGCCGCCAGTTTTTCCATGACCTTGGCAAATCGTGCCAGACCCTCCTCCAGATCCCCCTCCGGAATGATTAGCGAGGGTGCGAGCCGCACCACGTCGGGCCCGGCCGCTAGCACCATGACCCCCTCCTCGAGTCCGGCACGGAGGAAATCCCGCGCGCGGCCACGCCATTCGTCGATCAGCACACAGCCCATGAGTAGGCCCCTACCGCGAACTTCTCGAATGAGGCCATAGCGGGCCGCGAGCGCCTCCAAGCCATCCCGAAGTCGTTCGCTGCGAAAACGAACACCTTCGAGCAACCGATCGTCGGCTACCGTGTCGATGACCGCTTCGGCAACGGAGCACGCCAGCGGATTGCCGCCATAGGTACTGCCATGTGTGCCGACGCCGAAGCTCCTCGCAATCCTCTCCGTCGTCAACATCGCACCCACCGGAAAGCCGCCACCCAAGCCTTTCGCGGTACTGAGGATGTCCGGCACGACGTCCAGTCCCATGTACGCATAGAGATCGCCGGTGCGCCCCATTCCCGTCTGAACCTCGTCGAACACGAGCAGAGCCCCCTGACTGTCACAGATCTGTCGCGCGGCAAGTACGAAGCCGGGATCGGCGGGCAGGACGCCGCCCTCACCCTGAATGGGTTCGAGGACGACAGCGCAGGTGTTCTCGGAAACGGCCGCCTCGAGCGCGGCAACGTCGTTGAACGGAATGTGGACAATACCGGCCGGCAGTGGCCCGAAGCCGTCGGTATATTTGGGTTGCCCACCGACCGCGACGGTGAAAAGAGTGCGTCCATGGAAGGCATTGTCAAAGGCCACAATCTCGCACTTTTGTGGACCGAAGCGATCCGAGCAGTACCGGCGAGCAAGCTTCAGGGCTGCCTCGTTGGCCTCGGCGCCTGAGTTGCAAAAATATACCCGCTCCGCGAACGTCGCGTCGCAGAGTTTGTGCGCCAGCCTGAGGGCCGGTTCGTTGGTCATGACATTGCTAACGTGCCAGAGCTGCTCGGATTGGTTGCGCAGCGCCGCCACCAGACGCGGGTGACAATGCCCAAGACAGCTCACCGCAATGCCACCGGCCAGGTCGATGTATTCGCGCCCGGATTGATCCCAGACCCGCGACCCCGCGCCGCGTACCGGTATGACGTCCGGCGGCGAATAGTTCGGCACCATGTAGCGGTCGAATTCCTTACGACTCACGGGCTGGGCGTCGGTCATTGAGGGGCACCTCATCTGGGCAAGCACGGAGATAACGCCGGGCTATTCGAGTTGAAAAGGATAGACGGAGCCGAGCCCGAGAATGGTGCTCAACTCGTCCAAAGCAGTTCGCGACTCGCGCGACAGTGCGGGATCAGCAAGCTCTGCCGGCAACAGCCTGTCCCGGTAGTGACGATCTACCCACGCGAGCAGTCGCTGCCCCAACTGGTCTGAATACATGACCTCGGGACGCATGGCCGAGCACTCCGCTCGAGTTAGAACCACGCGGAGTCGGAGGCAGGCAGGGCCGCCGCCGTTGCGCATGCTCTGGCGCAGGTCCATCACTTCCAGTCCGCGAATTGGCGTGTCCCATTGGACGAGCTCTTCGAGGTATTCAGCCACCGGGGCCGACTGCATGCACTCGGAGGGCACCACCAGTGTCATGTCACCAGAAGGCATCGTGATCAGTTGGCTATTGAACAAATAGGTCTGGACCGCCGTCTGCAAACTGATGCGTCTTGCCGGGACGACGATGCGATGACAGGCACCCGTCCCGAAGATCCGATCGAGGGCCCGCTCGAGGACGGTCTCGTCCTCAAAGGCATATTCGTGCTGAAACAGGGCATTCTCGTTTGCAACCGCGATCACGTCGTTGTGAAAGACTCCGGCGTCGATGGCGCCGGCGTGTTGCTTGAGAAACAGAGTCCGAACCGGGTCGAGTCTGTGAAGACGCGCGATCGCCTCGCCAGCTTCCCGGGTTTGCCGGGCCGGAAACCGCGTCGCCGCCGTACCGCGCACCCCGAAGCCGTCTCGGCCATGGACGAACACCTCCAACCCTGGCCGTCCATGGCCCGTGCACAACCGCATGTGGTTTGCAGCTCCCTCGTCACCGAGCTGCGTCACGGCCGGTAACGGGTCATGGTGTGCGAAGTGCGGTCCGTCGGGAAATACGGCCTTCAGGACTCGCCGGGTGGTTTCGGGTTCGATCGAGCGATGGAACTTGTTGACGAGATTCGCCGGAGTGATGTGAACCCGTCCGTCCGCAGTATCGGCGCTAGGCGAAACCGTTGCCGCATTTGCTGTCCACATTGCCGATGCAGAGCCACACGCGGCAAGCAACCGGGGAGCGCATCGAGCAGCTTCGGCGATCGCCTCGGCATCGGTGCCACGGAAACCGAGTTTCCTGAGCACCTGCACATGGGGTCGATCCTGTGGCGGGAGCACCGACTGAGCGAGCCCAAGCTCATGCATGCGCTGCATCTTGGCGATCCCTTGGCGCGCGGCCTCACGTGGATTGGAGCTTGCAGCCGCGTTGCCGAGAGACGCAACATTTCCGTAAGACAATCCGCTGTAGTTGTGGGTGGGGCCCACGAGACCGTCCATATTGATCTCGATGGCCGTCATAGCTCGATCCCAGGATTCAGTGTCTCGGGCAATGCAAGTGCCTCGGCTGCCAATGTCGCAACAGGGTAAGCACAATAGTCTGCCGCGTAATACGCGCTCGGGCGGTGATTGCCGCTGATGCCCACTCCACCGAACGGCGCCGAGCTGCTCGCGCCGGTCAGCGGTCGATTCCAATTGATTATTCCAGCGCGCACACCCGCGTGAAACTGCTCGAAATCGCTCGGCTCGCCGCCCAGCAGGCCGGCCGCCAAGCCATAGCGCGTGCCATTGGCAAGCGCTATGGCGTGCTCCAGATTCCGATAACGGGCAACCTGCAATAGGGGACCGAAACACTCGGCATCCGGCGGAGGTTGGGCCGCGTCCACTTCCACGAGACCCGGACGCAGGAGCGGCAACCCGTCTGTGATGCGTCGCACCGGAACCAGGGCGACCCCACCCAAGTGGACCAAACGCTCACAGAAGGACAATGTTCTGCTGGCCGACGATTCGCTGATCACGGACCCCATGAAGGGCTCGGGGACGTCGGCCCAGGCGCCGACTCGGATTTGCTCGACGGCCGCACACAGCCGGTCCAACAGTTTGTCACCCTCTGCTCCCTGCGGCAGATAAAGACGCCGAGCACAGGTGCAACGTTGGCCCGCAGTGAGGTAGGCGGACTGGATGATGGCGTAGACCGCGGCATCCGGGTCAATCGGCGAGAGGACGACGAGCGGATTGTTGCCGCCCATCTCGAGCGCCAGGATCTTCTCGGGACGGCCGCCGAACTGCTTGTGCAACATGGTGCCCACTTCCGCGCTGCCAGTAAAAAACAACCCGTCCAGGCCCGGGTGAACCGCCAGTGATTGTCCCGTTTCCCGTTCACCTTGAACGAGATTCAGAACACCCTGTGGCAAGCCGGCGGCATTCCAGATCTCCACGGTTTCCTGTGCGACCCAGGGCGTCAGCTCACTGGGTTTGAATACCACGGTGTTCCCTGCCAGCAGGGCTGGAACGATGTGCCCGTTGGGCAGGTGACCGGGGAAATTGAAGGGCCCGTAGACCGCAACCACGCCGTGAGGCTTGTGCCGGAGCAACGACCGGGCGCCGGGAAGGGGGGTTTCCCGGCGCCCGGCGCGCTCGTTCTGAGCTTGAATCGAGAGATCGACCTTCGCGACCATGGCCGAGACCTCCGTCAGGCTTTCCCAACGAGGTTTGCCGGTCTCCCGTGCGATGGTCTCGGCAATACGCGCCTTCTGTGCCTCCAATTCTCGCGCGAAGGCTAAAACGTGCTCGATACGCTGCGTTAGTGGGTAGCTGCTCCAGATCCGAGACGCTTGTCTGGCGACCGCAACGGCGTCCTCGATATCTTTCCCGGTCGCCGATCGCCCTGACCATAGGATGTCCCGGCCAACCGGGTCGATGGACTCGAACCGCGCGCCACGCCCCGCGATCCACTGGCCACCGACGAAATGGCCGCGCCCGGTCATGCTGGCTGCCGAATCGGCCATTGCCGTTCACCGCTGGCGAGACCCAGCAGCAGAAGGGCGCTGAGCTTGGAACGGCTAACGAGACTATCGATCTCCATGTACTCCTCGTCACTGTGAATCTTGCCGCCCACGACGCCCAAGGTATCGACGTTGGGGAGCCCAGCCGCTGCCAGATTATTACCGTCGCAGCATCCTCCCGTGGGTCGCCAGGTAATCGGGATACCCAAGGCATCACCGCAGTCGGCAACCATGCGAAATAGCCCTTCGGTATCGGGAGTCATGGGTTTGGGCTTGCGCGAAAATCCCCCGAAGCGCAGCACCTCAAATCCGTCCCGGCCTTCGATGTCGGACGCGATCTCACGGACCCGAGCGTCGAACCAGGCCTCGTCATCAGGTCCGGCGAGACGAACGTTAAGTCTCAGCAGGGCCCGGTCGGGAACCACGTTCGTGGCCCCTCCGCCGCGGATGAACGCCGGGTTCACCGTCAGGCCTTCACGCTGCCCATTCAAATCGTCGACGGCGCGAACGAAATCCGCGAGTGCCCGCACGGCATTGCGGCCAAGATGATGCTCCCGACCAGCGTGTGCGGCTCGGCCATGAAAGACGAAGGTGAAGTTACCGCTGCCTTTGCGGGCTCCGGCCAATGCACCGTCGGGCAAGGCGGGCTCGTAGAGCAACCCTAGGTGATTTCGGCGTGCGCAGCGCTCCAGCAGTGGCGCCGATCCGGGCGAGCCGATCTCCTCGTCCGAATTGAGGAGCACTTCCCAGCCGAGACGATCTGCCCACGGACTGCGTTCCAGCGCCTCGAGTGCCGTACGCATGACCAGGAGCCCGCCCTTGAGATCGGCGACACCCGGCCCGACCAGCAATTCATCGCTCGGGCGTTCCGGATCTTGAAACGGATGATCTTCGGGGAATACGGTATCCATGTGACCCGCGAGCAGCACCCGTATCGGGGCAGTTGGGCGCTTTCGTATGCTCAGGGCGCGACCCACCGCAACGACCGTGCGCTCGCCGCCGTCGCTGATGCGCTCGACGGGTTCGAGATCCACGACGGCCTCCTCACCCCCGAGCGGATGAAAGATGATTTGCATGGCCCGAAGCATCCTCTCGAGCCCAGCAATGTTGCTGCTGCCCGAATTGATCCTGGACAGTTCGATCAGCTGATCCGTGAGCGCATTGCGGCGTTCGTCGATCCAGGTAAGACTCTCGATTTGCGACGCTCCCTTCAAGCCTGTCATTACAGCGCAGCGTAACGAACCGTGGCGCCAGCGGCGACGCCCAACGCTTTGGCAAGCGCCGGCCCGATCACGACCTCGCCGGGCGCCACCTCACCCACGGCACCCCTGCCAATTCGGAAGTCCGGAAGTCGGGTGCTGCTCACCAGGCATTCAGGCCCACCCATGTCGGCGTCTTCGGCCGCGACCACCGCGATGTGACTTTCCCGTACTGTTCGGATTTGGTCCCGGGGGCAGTGCACGGCTGGTCCGGCATCGAAAACGTCCACGCACCCTTCGTAACGGAACCCCTCTCGCTGGAGCAGTTCCATCGCCGGGCGAGTCGCGCCGTGGGGAACCCCGATCACCTGCTGAGCCGCTTTTGGTAAGAGCCGAATGTATACGGGATATTTCGGCATCATGTCGGCGATGAATTGGTAGCGGCCGAGCGAACTCAGATAATCCGCCTTGGTGAAATCCATGTGAATGAATCGGCGTCCGAGGCTATCCCAGAACACCGACCGTCCTTGCTCATCCTGTGCGCCACGCATCTCCGCCATAATTTGGGGTGCGAAGCGCTCCGGATACTGGGCAAGAAACAGGAAACGGCTCCGTGACAAGAATTGACCGTTGCGGTTCTTTCGATAGTCCGCAGTCAGGAAAAGAGTTGCGATTTCGGTGCTTCCCCGATAGTCCTCGACCATTTGCAGGGCTTCGACGGGCTCGTACCGCCGCAATTCCTGGGACGTGTGAGTCAGCTTGATCACGCGGAAAGAGTAGAACGGCCTGGATAGGCCGACGGTTGCAATGACCCCGCAAGTGCCGACCACGCGACGCGTGGCCAAATCCTCCATCAGAAACAAATACGACTCGTCACCCGGCACCTCCACGGACTGCGCGAAACTCTGGAGGGACAGATTGACCCTGGATTCAAGGATGCCACGGTCGGCTGGCATGTTGGTCATACCGTGACCGGCCTCTTTCGCCAGGGACAAGAGCATATCCAGATCTTCGAGCCGCACTGGGCGTATTAGGAGCATCGGCGATACCGTCAGGGATCTCGTTGGCGAACCCTGGACCATTCCGGCAAAAATTTTCAGGGTGCGGAACGTCCAGGCTCCGCGCGAATCCCTGATCTGATCAGAAATTCCTTGGCAATTGCCGACCGGCGGGCCCGGTACGCGCCAGTCTCGGCAGGTTCCCCCGCAGGCCCATAGCATAGCGGCTAAGCCACTCTTTCACCCGTTCATTGCCATCCGTGAGATTGAGTGCAATCCCGCGAATTGCGCCGTGTACCGGATTGGAACCTCCGAAGCCCCGATGAAATGCGTCCATGGCCGCCATGGTCAGGAGATTGTGACCCTTGCGCCGACGTTCGTAGCGCCTGAGCACTCGCGAGGAACCCGGATCTCGAGCGGCCGTCCGCGCGTCTCCGATCACTTCGGCCAGCGCGGCCGCGTCGAGTATCCCGAGATTTGCTCCCTGACCGGCCAAAGGGTGCACGGTGTGGGCCGCATCCCCCAGCAACGTGACACGATCGGACCCGTAGCTGGGGGCGAATTGCAGGCGAAGGGGAAACGCGACTCGCGTCGACGTACAGCGGACGGCTCCCAAGCGATGCTGGAACGCTTCCGCGAGTTCGTCCTCGAAAGCCGGCGTCGGCATCTCGACAAGCCGTTCCGCATGGTCGATTCGCGTCGACCAGACAATGGAACATTGGCCATCGAACAATGGCAGAAACGCCAGCGGCCCATCGGCCAGGAACCGCTGCCACGCGGTATGCGCGTGGGGAAATTCCGTGTCGATGGTTGCGACGACGCCCCGCTGGCCGTAGTTCCAACCTGTTACGGGGATTCCGGCCAACTCGCGGACCTGGGACCGGGCCCCGTCGGCACCTGCGAGCAATCGCGTTCGCAGAGTGGTGTTGTCGTCGAGGATTACCTCGGCGCAGTCGGGGCCGGTCCGGAAGTCCTGGACCCTTGCGGGTGCGAAAAGCCTTACCGAAGACAGGTCCTCCATGCGATCGAACAACGCATCCTGAATGACGCGATTCTCGACGATCCAGCCCAACGCCGGAACGCCCAGCATCGAAGCGCTGAAATGGATCTGACCTGGGCCTCCGGAATCCCAAACCCGCATGTCAGTGTATGGACAGAGGCGCCTGTCGGCGATGCCGCGCCAGGCGCCAAGAGCTGCGAGGACCCTCTGCGAGGCAGGGCTGAGCGCCGAAACCCGGAGTTGGGGCGAAGGGCCGAGCGGTTGCTCCCGTAGCGGCTGCGATTCTACCAGTGCCACAGACACACCATCGAATCCGAGCGCGCAGGCAAGGGTCGCGCCGACCACGCCACCGCCGGCAATTACGACGTCGAACTCAGTTTGCTCTTCCACCATGCCAATCCGACAATCACTCTGGGGTTCGGAAGGAATGCCAATTCGGATTCGGTGATACGGGCAACGGCAGTCACTGCACTCGGCCAGTTTCCGGATCTGGACTTCCTTCGATCAGTTTCCAATGAACCGTTCGGCGGCGCCGGGCGATGCATCGGCGCACGTCCGCGACGGTTGCAGCGCGAGACCTCTCGCAAGTCTCGGTAACCTGCCCACTACGCCCATGGCATTTCGGCTGAACAGGCGCTTCGCGGCCGGCACCATATCGAGCGTCAGCAGACCGACTTCGCGGGCTGCGCGGAACGGCAGAAGTGGATTTCCGAACAGCCGTACCAGAGCATCGGTGAATCCCACCGTACGAACCCGATCCCAGCGGCGCCACGCCGCGAAGCGATTCAATACCTCGAGGGATCCGAAATCCTGTCCAGAATTGCGCGCATCGACTACCGCCTCGGCGAGGGCGGCCACATCTCGAAGTCCGAGATTGAACCCTTGTCCGGCGACAGGGTGCAGCGTGTGAGCGGCGTTGCCGACAACCGCAAGCCGGGGACGAACAGTCTCCTGGGCTCGAACCAATCTCAGTGGGTGCGCGTTGCGACGCCCAACCCGTACGAAGCGTCCGAGTCGATAGCCGAATCGCGCCTGCATTTCCGATAGAAAGTGCTCGTCGTCCAATTCCAGTAGCCGAGACTCCCGACCGGACGGAACCGTGCAAACGAGCGCGCATCGATTCTCCGTCATGGGCAGCAGCGCCATCGGTCCGTCGGGCATGAATCGCTCGAATGCCCTATTCGCGTGGCACGATTCCGGAGAAATATTGGCCGTGATCGCCGTCTGACCGTAGTTCCATTCCTTGGCTCCAATTCCGAACAATGCTCGCAGGGGCGAATCGGTACCGTCCGCTGCCACAACCAAGCGCGCGTCTGGCCTGGACGACGCCGCGCCCTCGATCTCCACACCGATATGCTCGCCCGACTGGTAAACGTTGACCACGGTTCCCGGTGAAATCAGGGTGACGTCATCGAGCACGGCGAGCCGCTCCGCCACGGCGCGGCCAATTACACGGGCAGGTGTGACGTAACCCCACGCGTCGATTCCTTCGGACTCGGCGCGCAAGCGCGCGAAACCGCAACCGCCCCGCTCCGATACGTGAATCTGCTCGATGGGACACGCTTCTTCGGCCACACCGCCCCACAAACCAAGGGCCTCGAAGATGCGCCGACTTGCGTAGGCCAGAGCAACGGTTCGATCGTCGTATCCGGGTTGGGTGTCAGCGGAGAGGGGATGCGCCTCCACGACCGCGATCCGCAACCCGTGCCCGGACAAGGCACAGGCCAGGCTGCCGCCCACCAATCCACCGCCACCGATGAGCACGTCGAAGTCGGGGGTCATGCGCGACCGTCATGCATGAGTGTTTCCACCTCGTTTACGGTTTTCGGAACCGTCCGTGACAACACCTCGTTACCCGCTTCCGTCACTACCACGTCATCTTCGATCCGAATGCCAATGTTCCACCATCGCTCGTCCACCTCACTTCCTTCGACCTGGGAGGCGCTGGCCGCGATGTACAGACCAGGCTCCACCGTGGTTACCATACCCGGCTCGAAACTGCGCCACTTCCCATCCACCTTGTACTCACCGACGTCATGGACATCCATTCCCAGCCAGTGACCGGTCCTGTGCATGTAGAACGGCTTGTATTTCTGTTCCTCGGCGAGCGCGTCGACATCTCCCCGAAGGATTCCCACGTCGACGAGCCCCTGCGTCAAAACCCTGACCGCGGCCTCATGGGGCGCGTTCCAGCAATTGCCCGGTCGCACCTCCTGGATGGCCGCCAGCTGCGCCGACAGCACGACGTCGTAGAGCGCCCTCTGCTCGCCGCTGAAGCGCCCACCAACGGGAAATGTCCGCGTAATGTCAGAGGCGTAACACTCCAGTTCAGCGCCGGCATCAATGAGCAAGAGATCCCCATCCCGAAGCGGGGCATTGTTTTCCGTGTAGTGCAGGATGCAACTGTTGGCGCCACCGCCGACGATGGACGGGTAGGACGGGACGCATCCGTTTTGTCGGAATATCCGCAGGATCTCGGCTTCGACCTGATATTCGTACATTCCTGGGCGGGTGCTACGCATTGCGCAGCAGTGGGCTTCGGCAGCAATCTCGCCGGCACGGCGCATGATTGCGATTTCTTCCGGGGACTTACGCAGCCGCATCTCGTGGAGTAGATGATCGAAACTCACAAATTCCCTGGGCGCCGTTACCCCGGCGCGAGCGCGCCCACGAACGATGTTCAACCACCTCATCATTGACTGGTCGAAGTCGGCGTTGCATCCGACGGCGTAGTAGACGCGCTCCCGGTTCTCGAGCAGACCCGGCAGCAACTCGTCAATTTCGCTAATGGAGTAAGCGGCGTCTGCGCCGTAGTCGGACACGGCGCCTTCCTGGCCGGCACGGCGCCCATTCCACGTCTCCATCAAAGAGTCCCGATCGCGGCAAAACAGTATGAACTCGCCCTCACCGCGGCCAGGGGCCAGCACGGCAACGGACTGGGGCTCGGCAAAGCCTGTCAGGTAGTGAAAATCACTGTCCTGGCGAAAGGGATGATGCACGTCGCGGTTACGCGTTCGCTCGGGCGCAGCCGGGATTACCGCAATGCTCGCGGGCGCCATCTGGCTCATTATTCGGCGGCGGCGACTCTCGAATTGGGTCTTGTTCATGGTCGGCTCAGTGGAGCTTGGATTCCGGCGCAGGCCCCTGGAACTCAGTCGCGACAAGCAGTGTCCCCATACGCACGTACTCGACCAACTCCGTAAACGACTGCTCTTCCGACTGCTGCGTTTCCTCTGGATCGTTGAATACTTGGGTAATGTCGTCGAGATCCCGGACGAACTCCGCCACCTCACTCTCCCCCAGTTGCTTTTCGGTCACTCCGGACACGGCCAGCCCGAACAGGAAACCGCTGCACCACGCGGCAAGTGCCCGCGTGCGGTGCGCCAAATCCTCGTCATCGTCCGGCAGAAACGGATGAAACCCCATCTCGGGGTCTGCAAGATTCTGCACAGTGCAGGCGTAGAGCTGGCGCAGCAGCTTCTCCGCCTCGCGGCCCACGTCGGGTGGCATCCGTCGGGACCGCAGGACCTGTCGAACCCAGGTATCCTCGCCAATCGCTCCCACAGTAAACATTGCGCACAAGCTGCCATGAACTTCCGCGGCATCGCCCAGCTCACCGGTCGCCAACAATACGGACTCGATTCTTCCGAAATCGGGATACGCGATCGAAACCATCGAAACCACTCCAGGGCGCCCAAATTGCGGGGACTCGGACATGCAGGTGATCAGCCGCTCGAAGTAGACTGCCATCCTAGCACCGCCAGCGGCCTCGCATGAAGAGTCAGCAATTGACCGAGGGCAGCGGCCTTCCTATAGTGCAGTCATGGTTCAATCAGGTGACACGAATCCGCTGGATGCGGAAATTCAACGGCTGGAAGCACGCGTCGCGGCCCTTATCAATCTGTGCGAAAAGCTCGATGTGGAAAATCGCTCACTGCGCCGTCAGCGTGACCAGATGATGGCAGAGCGGGCACGGCTGATCGAGCGTGCCGACGCCACAAGGAATCGGGTCGAAGCGATGGTCAGCCGCCTCAAGGCATTGGAGCACGAATCGTGAGCGAGAACTCGATTCCCGTCGAGGTGTACGTGCTCGACAAGAGCTATAAGGTCGCGTGTCTGCCTGA